>CAXBWG010000140.1:0-4480 GCA_963979105.1 uncultured bacterium
TTTCCCTACACGACGCTCTTCCGATCTTGAAAAATCCTAAAATTAATAAAAATATATGCTATTATAATCGGTGATGAAAAAACGTTATTTTGCACCGCTAATCTTAATTTCAGCGAACTTATTTTTTACCGGGAGTTTTAGTTTAGTTAAATATTTTAGTTTAAATATACCAGTGTATACCATAATGCTATTTCGGTTTTTAGCAGGACCTATTTATTTAGGTCCTTATTTTGTGGTATCTAAAAAATCTTTAAAGGTTACAAATTGGACCTTTTTTTGTTTGCGCGTAGGATTTGGGGTTGCGGCCATGATGTGTTTGTTTTTAGCATTTAAATATTCACAGTTAGCAAAAAGTTTACTTATTTTTGAGTTGTCGGTTTTATGGACGCTTTTATATGGATGGATTCGCCTTGGAAATAGACCTCATTTATTTTCTTTATTAGTAATTCCAATAGCATTTATTGGTATTTTATTTGTCTTACAACCAAACGGATTATTTAGTTTTCAATTAGGAGATGGATTTGCATTTTTAGGGTCTATTTTAAATGCAGGTGTGTATATCAGCATAAAAGAGCTGCGAAATGATCATGACACATCTACAGTAGTGTTGGTAAGTTATGTGATATCTGCATTAATATTACTTATTCCTAATTTAATTTATATTCCTCAGTTATCAGCAGCACAACTAGTGGGGCTTTGTTTAATGAGTAGTATTGGATTTGTTGGTCAAATGGGAATGACATTAGGATTTAAATTTGCAACCGCAGGCATAAGTTCCTTGTTAATGCTAAGCATTATTCCATTAACATCAATGAGTGGGATGTTGTTTTTTGGGGAATCTTTAAACTTACTTGCTTGGATTGGGATAAGTTTAGTTGTGTTGGCTTTAGCTATTATTGGCCGGTGGCAATAAAAAATAACATTATTAATGGTAAGGCCATTTAATTTAAATTTTGAAAAATAGTTTAATTATGAATGGAAATTTCTTTCATTTCCAATAGTAGTATTTTGTCCATGACCAGAACAAACAAGTGTACTATTAGGTAAACTAAGCAATGTGTTACGAATGCTTTTTATTAAATCATTATGGTTACAGTAAGGCAAATCGGTTCTTCCCTGTCCGCCAAAAAATAACGTATCGCCACCAATGAGTAACTGATTGCAATTAAGTGTTTGGCTAAATTCATTATGTAATTTAAATGTTGGCTTATCATAATACAAACAAATATGTCCTGGGGCATGACCTGGCGTAAACAAACATTTAAACTCTGAATTACCTAAGATAAAGGTGTCATGATTTTCTAAATCAATATCACATTTAGGAACATTTTTATAATTACCACTTAACCCATACATTGTTGCTACCATTTCAATTGATTGTGCTAATACAGTATCTTTATTATGGTAGGCAAGTTTTGGAATAGTTTTTTTGTTTTTTTTAAATAACTCAAGCAATGCTTTTACACCCCCTGCATGATCTATATGACAATGCGTAAGAACGATGAAATCTACACTGAAGTGTTGTGAAGCGTTAAAAAGTAACTCAACGTCTGCACCAGGGTCTATAATCATCGCCTTTTGTGTGTCATTATCTACTACTATGCGGGCATTTTGTTGAAAGTCAGATACTATGTATGTAAAAATAGAAAGTCCCATATTACAAATTTCCTTTTTTCAATAAATCAGTTGTGGAAAACCCATTAACAAAAGGTTCAATTATAACAGATCCTCCATAACCTGTTACAATAGGGTATTCAACTAAATCTTCAATTTTATAGTCGCCACCTTTAATGTATACATTTGGTTTAATAAGTTTAATTAATTCCACAGGGGTATCTTGGCTAAATATGCTTACAAAATCAACGCACATTAAATTAGATAATAAAAATGCACGAGCTTGTTCATTGTTAATGGGCCTGGTTTTTCCTTTAAGTTTTTTAACAGAACTATCAGAGTTAAGGCCTACCCATAATATGTCTGCATGAGATTTAGATTGGTTTAAACACGTAACATGGCCAACATGCAAAATATCAAAACAGCCATTAGTAAACGCTATTGTTTTATTTTGATTTTTTAGAGATTCAATAGTAGGTAATATATTATCTGAATTTATAATTTTTTCTGTATTAAACATGATCTGTTTTTATAGCTGTAATTAATTCATCTGAACTAACAACCGCAGTGCCTAGTTTTCCTACAACAATTCCGGCTGCATAGTTAGAGACAATCGATGCTAATTTATAGTTAAGCCCACAAAGTAAACATAGACATAGAGTTGCAATTACAGTATCTCCGGCTCCAGTAATATCAAATACCTCTTTTGCTTTTGTAGAAATAGTTTCAAATGAATCTTTTTGAATAATACTCATTCCTTTTTCAGATCTTGTTACCAGTAAGCAATCTAAATTAAGCTCATTTATTAAGTTTTTTCCAGATTCATAAATTTCAGTTTCTGTTTTATGTTGCTTGAAAGTCACTTGGCAAAACTCTTTAAAGTTAGGTGTAATTACAGTTGTGTTTTTATATTTAGAATAATCATCTCCTTTAGGATCTGTAATAATTAAACACGAATGTTGGTTTCCTAATGAAATTAATTCTTGAGTGAATGAGCTATCTAGCATTCCTTTTAAATAATCAGAAATAATAATTGCATCAAGTGTTTGAATAGTTGCTTTTATTTTAGTTAAAAGAGTTTGTTTGTAAGATGATTTAATTTCCGAGTTATTTTCTCTATCTACCCTTACAACATGTTGGTTTCTTGCAATAACTCGAGATTTTAACAAAGTAGAATAAGGTGTTTGCATAATACAATCAGAATTTATTTTATTTAAATCAAGCAAATTTAGAAGTTTATCAGCAGAGCTATCTGTTCCAATAAATCCTGCTAAGGCCACATCGGCACCTAAACTCATTAGGTTGTATGCTACGTTAGCGGCGCCCCCAAGAGCTAATGTGGTTTTTTTTACTTTGCAAACAGGAACGGGAGCTTCTGGTGAAATTCGTTCTACATCACACCAGTGAAATTCATCTAGCATAACATCTCCAACGACCAAAATCTTCTTTGTTTTAAATGTTTTAGATATAAAATCAAGATTCGATAAGGATTCAATCATGCATAAATTGTAATCTAAATAGATGAGAAATAAAATTCTTAATTTAAATTTTTTTTGATATTGAATTAAAAAGAGTAGACAATACAAATATGATAAAAAAATTAATATTGATTAGTTTATTTGTTTTAGTAATTTCTTGCACAGAATCAAACAATGATTCAGAAGATTTATTTAATAGTTCACCAATAAATTTAGCTATATATCCAGAAATATCCATTTTTGAAACGACTCCTTCAGATAGGTTTTTAGTAGATATAGATACATTGGTTGATGGGCATATGTATAAAGGGGCTAATTCAGATGAACCTCATACTGGGGCACATGTTATTTTTGATGTTTCAGCCTATCCCACAGCAAGTGTTACAGGTTATCCAAAAATTTATGCAATTGCAGATGGCCAAATAACAAACGTAGATACCTATTTCTTGGTAAATAACCCAACAACTCCTCATTACAGGTACGGAATTGATTTAACGTTTGCCTCTCGTGGTTCAGAGGCCGTGGCAATGCACTATAGCATTGAGCCATTTGTAGATCCGGGAGACGAAGATTTTTATAAACCTTTTATCTTAGTAAATGTTGGCGATAGCATTAAAAAAGGAGATGTAATTGCGCATATGTACTTAGAAAATAACGCAAATGCGCATATTCATTTTAATTTGTATCGAATTTACAGTAGTGGGAGTTCTGATTTTCAAGCACCAACCATATTTAGTTCAGCAATTATGACTAATTTCTTAAATAAAATTACAACAGGAACTAGAAATTATGATACAAATCAGTTTAGTGGTTCGTGGATGGGCGATTGCATGGGGTATAAAATTTCAGATTCTGAAAACCCTTTCGAAGAAACGGCAATTGATTGCTTGAAATGAAATTTAATTAAAATAAAACTAATCACATTCATAAAGTTAAGTTTTTTTGACTATTTAACAAATTTTATAGTATTACAGATTTTTTTAAGCTGTAAGTCTTAATTGAATATGGGGTCCTGTGATATTGTAGTGCTATGAACAAGTTTAGAAACTTTTGCATAATCGCACATATTGATCATGGTAAATCAACATTATCTGATCGGTTAATTCAAGAAACAAATACTGTGGCAGCCAGAGACATGAAAGCTCAGCTTCTAGATTCGATGGATTTAGAACGCGAACGTGGAATTACCATTAAAATGCAAGCGGTTCGAATGAATTACCAAGCAGAAGATAAGAATGATTATATTTTAAATTTAATTGATACCCCAGGCCATGTAGATTTTTCATATGAAGTGTCACGATCATTAGCGGCTTGTGAGGGGGCGCTATTACTTGTAGATGCAGCGCAAGGAATAGAGGCTCAAACCATGGCTAATTTTTATTTAGCAC
>CAXBWG010000141.1:0-4402 GCA_963979105.1 uncultured bacterium
TTTTGTTCAGGGTCATCAACCCCGCCACCTCTTTTGGCGCATTTAATACCTAGTGTTTCTAATTGTATTAAATTTTGATTTATATCAGCTAGAAGTGTATTAATATCTATATTATTTTCTTTTGTATTATTTCGAATATCAGCGGCTGCTTTTTGAGCATAGTTAGCAGGGTTCTTTTGTAATGCTTGATAAATTTCTGTAACATGAGAATGTTGATTTTGATTTTTAAGTTTTATTGCAATTTCTTTGGCAGTTTCTGTTTTAAGTTTTCCTTTTACAGGAGCTATAAGTAGCGCAATTTCTTTTGCAAGTTCATATTGATTATGTGCTATTAACGATGTGGCTATTGCTTGAGCGCAAGCTGCCTTAAAAGGGCCCATTGAAATATTACATACACAACTAGCTATATTAAATGCAGATTTATAATAACCATTTTTTGTAAGTGAAAATCCAATTTTTGTTGCTAAATCGATAGATCTTTTTTGAGCGGAGTCATCGGCACTTCCGCCTCGTTTAGCACAGCTTATCCCTCTGTTTTCTAGGTAGATTAAATTTTCTTTTACATTTGTTAAAAGGGTTGTTACATCGACAGGTTTTTTAGCGGTTGATTTTACAATCTGTGCTGCTGCTTTTTGAGCGTAGTCTGCAGGGTTTTTTTGTAGAGATTCATAAATTTGAGAGACATGATTAACTTGATTTTTATTTTTTAATTTCTGTGCAATTTGTTTGGCTGTTTTTATTTTTATAGCGCCTTTTAATGGAGTAAGTAATAAAGCTAATTTAGTTGCATATAGATGTTGATTATGAGAAATAAATGAATCTGTTATTACAAGTGTAAATGCAGA
Organism: uncultured bacterium; assembly: GCA_963979105.1. Classification (GTDB taxonomy): domain Bacteria; phylum Margulisbacteria; class Marinamargulisbacteria; genus CAXBWG01. The sequence goes on from CAXBWG010000141.1 coordinate 846, forward strand.
TTTAAATGGGCCCATTGTCATGTTACATACTCGACTTACAATATTAAATGCTTGTTTATAATAATTATAATCGATTAAATGAATTGTGATTTTTGTTGCGTAATCAATTGATTTTTTTTGATTAAGATCATCAATAGATCCATTTCTTCGAGCGAATTTTATTCCTAGTTTTTCAAGTGTATTAACATGGGTATCGACATCTGATAAAAGTAGTTTGATTTTAGATTTTAACATAATTAAGCTATGCCCAGTTTACATAATCTTTAAACTATAAAATAAATTTAAACGCTCGATTGCCCAGCAGGTGTTTCTGTTTTAACTTCTTGTATTATTCGCTCAAATATATCGTGTCGCTTTTCTGCATTATCGGCTTGCATTAGTAAATCTAAAGTAGACATTTTAGTAGGAGTATCTTGAGAATTAAGCCAATCATCAAATAATTTAAAATCTTTAACATTATCATCTGTTAATTTAATTGTGCCTTCATTAGTTTTACCAGGAAAATCTTCAAATCCAGGAAGCTCTTTTAGTGCACTTCCCTTTTCTTGGTTAAATGCAGAAACAGAATTTACAGATCCAAAAATAGAATGTCCTTTTTGGGTTATTTCACTTCCTCCATATCCAAACGAAGAGCCTTCGATTCCAATCATGAAGTTTTTTTGAGTTTTATCAGTTACTAAAATCATACTTCCTTGTGTGCCTGATTGGTCTCCTGTATTTAATCCAAGGTTTTGTTGAAATAATGTAGCTTTGCTAACATTTGTTGTGCTTTGTCCCCATCCCAACGATGTGAGTGCGTTATGTTTACCTTCTTTAACTTGGCCACCATCTGATTTTAAGCTATGGCTACTTACTTGGTTTCCGAATAAAAGTGTATTTCCTTTTCTAGACGTTATACCATCGCCTTGCTCGCGAGTTAAAGCTGAATCGTGAGTGGATTCTGGTGAAAATGAAACACTTTGAGTTGGATCTTGAGAATCTAAATCTACAAGTTGACTTGTTTCGTTATGAACCATAAATGTTTCCATTGTTGCTAAATTAGAATCATTGCAATCAAAAATAATGCGGCCTCCATGAGTAAATAATGATGCTGGAGAGTAATTATCATCACCCATACTTGCCAGTATAATCATTCGCCCGAGTGTTCGTTGATCTGCACGAGGAGATTCATCCGGCCCGTTACTTAATGCATGAGTCATTAATTCAATATCTTTTTCTTTTAATAAAGATTTTGCCTCTCCCTCAGTTGTTGCTAGTTTTAGATCATCTACTGTGAGTGTACTAAATAGTTCAGTTTGGTCTAGTTTAGATGCACTTTCATCTTGCTTAAGTTTTTGAATAGCTTCTGTTAATGTGCTTTTTTTCGAACTGCTAAGTACAGGGTGTTTAGATTTGGAGACTCCTCCCATTATTTGATCAAGTCTAGAACCTGCTTTTACACCCTGAATCTTTCCAGGTATTCTGCCCGTCATATAATTCATCCCCTTTTTTTATTTGTCTATTATGTTATTCCTCATTTAAATTAAAATTAAACAATAAAAATTTAAATGTTTGAAAATTTTATGAAAGAAATGACAATATAATTACAATAAATTAAAATGATAAGTATAATATGACACAAAAATCACTAATCGATTATAAAGACTCTATATTAGCTAGTTTTAAATGCCAGAAATCTGGTAATTGTTGTACCTGCTCGGGAACAGTATATGTTACTCAAACAGATAAACAAAGCATGGCTAGCGAATTAAAGATTTTAATTAGTGAGTTTAACCAAAATTACATTCAGCGACATAATGGCTGGGAAGCTGTATCAACACCACGATTTAGACCGCGTTGTTTTCTCGATAAAACAAATAAATGTAGCGTGTATGCTGCTCGACCTAAATCATGTAAAACCTATCCGCGTTGGGATTTTATTTGGGAATCAGATTACACTTTACTAGAAGAAGCGAGTCAATGTCCGGGTCTTAAATTGGCAATTAAGGGGGTTAAAGAAACTATTAATAATGGGCTTAGGCAACTAAAAAGTGTAAATAGATAGTGTGTATTTGTTATATATTTATTTTTAAAATTAAGGATTAATTCTTCTATGGAAGGAGTGTTCGAGTTTCGCAATTTTTCTTTGTGCATAAATATTTTGCCCTAATGTTTTAAGTAAGTTTATTTGTAAGTGTGTATTTTCAGATTCAGTGTCATAGTAGTTTTTAGCTTTAAAAGTATTGCCAAGAGTGTTGATTTCTTCATATTTTTGTTTTTCAATTTTTGGATTTGTAAATTGTATACGTTGTAGTGCACGTTGAATTTGTATACCATTTTTAAAATCTTCGCTTAGTCGAGCAAGTTTTTCAGGTGTGTTTGTTGGAATTATAATTAATGTATTTTTTTTGCCATTAAATTTAACTGTTTTTTTTGCAGTTTGTGAAGCTGTAGGCGTAGATGTAGGTGATATTTTCATTCCGCACTCTCTTTTTATTTTTTTATAGTTTATTTTTATATAATTATATATTTATTTTTTCTATATATCAATGTTTATTAGATGTTAATATAAAAAATATAGTAATTTTTAATAAAAACATTATATAGGCTGCCGTTTAAATTGTAGTGGTTAATTTAAAGAATGGTATGCTTGTAAATTGTGATCTTATTATAATATTGCTATAGGCTTACCCTTAAAGGGGTAAACATTCTTAATAAGCTTTATCTGTAGTTTTGAGCTATAAAAAATAGTATAAGAATTTGAAATAAGATTAAATGCGTGTAATCTAAAAAAAAATCATCTTTATAGCGTAGTATTAAAGAGATAATTAAGTTCGTTAACTAGAATAAAAGACTAAATAATTTTGATTTAGGTACAAATTTACAGTCTTTGCTTGTCGTATTAGGGATGATGTTTTTTCTTTTATGCTTTTGTTTTTGTTTAATGATTTATTTCTAATATTTAAAAATAAAAAATTGTTTAAATGGAGACAATTCTGGAAATGTTACGTTTTGTCCTGTTTATTGTTTTGTAATTTAAATCTTATATTGATATTAAAATCTAAGTATAAAATGCAATTATTAAAAATTAATGTTTGACAGAATTTATTTTATTTTGTACTATCCTCTAGCTCTAAACGTTTTGTTTAGATGTGATTTAAGTTCTTTGAAAATTGAATATGTTATTAATTTTTATGATAATAACTTAGAGTTATTATTCATAAACCGCATCTGTCAAGATATTAAGGGCGTATGGAGGATTCCTTGGCATACAGGCCGATGAAGGACGTGTATAGCTGCGATAAGCCTCGGGTAGTTGCTAATAAACGTTAATCCGAGGATTTCCGAATGGAGAAATCCGCATAGGGTAATGCCTATGCATCATTATCTGAATACATAGGGTAATGAGGGGAACCTGGTGAACTGAAACATCTAAGTAACCAGAGGAAAAAAAATCAAACGAGATTCCCCTAGTAGCGGCGAGCGAAACGGGAATAGCCCAAACCTTAGCTTTGTAAGTGTGAAGACGTTGAGGCTAAGGGGTTGTAGGATATTTTATTTTCTTGCTTCATCAAGAA
>CAXBWG010000142.1:0-4353 GCA_963979105.1 uncultured bacterium
AACACCGATCATGAAATTGTAGTTTATGGTAGATATGTTAAATCAACCAGACTTAAAGACCTTGGCTTTCAATTTGCATTTCCATACTTAAAAGATGCAATTAATAACTTATGTAAAAAAGAAACTAAATAAAATGATTGTTAGCCCTCGCTAAAACCGTAGCTCTGAGTAATCCATATACCTCATGAATTTTGTATCTCAACCTTTTTTAATACACAAGTCGACTCTTCATAGCCGTTATATGCATAATAAAAAGAAGTATCCCTAACATTGTTTGAATTATTTAAAAAAAAATTTGTATCATTTCAACAAAAACATATAAAAACGATCCAACTATCCTCTAGAACTTTGACTAATCCATATAAACTCGTTTTCTGTGTTGCTGGCAAATCTGGTTATAAATATCGACGGCATAAAATTTACCTAGATGATCTGGCAAGAAATCTTCTTTGTCGACTTGTCAGGAATCGTTTTTAGTATAGCAGCACCGCTCTTTTTTTCTACTCTAGCTCATTAGGTTGTTATTGTTTTCGGTTTTCTCTTTTTTAGTTTAATCACATAAGACACTAGCTTATTTATAACGTATAGGGTCCTTAACATTTGCCTGCTTAAACCCAGCTAGTCTTAATTTGCAAGCCGGACATTTTCCACAAGCAGGCCTACTACCTTCGTAACATGTGTGGGTATCTTTATACCACTCTAGCAATTCTAGTTTTTGCATCATAAGAACTGTTTCTTTTTTAGTTAAATACATTAAGGGGGTTTCTATTTTAAACGATCTATCTAATGCTAAAGATATAGTTTGCTGCTGAGACTTTATAAAATCTTGTCTGCAATCTGGATACCCCGAATAGTCTGTTTGACATACCCCTGTAAAAATTGTTGTACACTTTTTTTCATAAGCAATCATGGAGGCTAAAGTTAAAAATAATGCATTTCTTCCTGGCACAAATGTATTAGGTAAGCTATTTGGATCGTCTTTTATTTTAATAGTTTCAGTAACTAATGCAGATTGAGATAAATCTTTCACAAAGGTAATATCAATACACTCGAATGTTGCATTGCCGCGTTTAGCTAATACTTTTGAACATTCAATTTCTATTCGATGACGTTGACCATAATCAAAACAAATACAATGAATCTCTTCAAATTTTTGTTTTGCGATTGCTAAACATGTTGCAGAATCTTGTCCTCCAGATAATAAAACAATTGCTTTTTTTTTCATACAACTCATAATACTACCTACTTCATTCATATTTTAAAAGAAATTTTCTTGCATCATTATATCCATAAACTTGACATTGGAGCTATTCTAGCCAATAATTTTTTCATGGCTAAAGCTGAAGGATTAACATTACCATTTGATTCAGAGGAATCAATTCGAGTAGATTTATTAGAAATATTTGACTACTCTGGTAATCAACAAAAAATTAATTACACTACAAGCGAATTTTCTGCTGTTTGTCCGTTTTCCGGATTGCCAGACTATGGGACTTTTATTATGGATTATATCCCAAACAAACATATTGTAGAGCTAAAATCTTTAAAATATTACTTAACCAGTTATCGAAACATTGGAATTTATCAAGAACATGCAACTAACACTCTCTATAATGATATTTTTAAACTTTTAAACCCAACTTATTTAAAAATCACAACTATTTATAATACACGAGGTGGCATAGATACCACGTGTACAATTGAGTCATAGTATTATAATTCAATTTTTTACTGCTTAAGCATTATAAAAATTTAATATTCAAAACTTTCACATTATACCCCAGTGTAATACAATATATTATAAATAATTTTATGAAATCCTCTTTAAAAACGTCTATTAAACATGTCCATGTAATTATTAACCCCTATTCCGGATCTTCAAAAAAAAAATTCCCATTTCTAAATTTTATACTTGGAATACAAAACAAGACCAAAAAACCACTTCCCCATAAAGATATTATAACCAAAATTAAAAACCAGTTTTTAAATACTAATATTGATATAAAGTTTTTTTTAACAGAAAACAAATCTCATGCCACTAATCTTGCAAAACAAGCTGTAGCTGAAAATGTTGATGTCGTTATTGCAGTAGGTGGAGATGGAACAATTAACGAGGTTATAAATGGAATTTCAAATACGCCGGTTATTTTAGCGGCAATTCCATTTGGAACAGCTAATATATTTTGTTTAGAATTTAATTATACAATTAAAATTGAAAATATATGTAAAAAAGTCATTAAAGGTAACTATACAAAAATAGATTTAGGTGTAGTCAACGGGAAATATTTTGCTTGTATGGCAGGTATTGGCTTTGATGCATTTGTTATTAAAAAAGCAGATCTATGTTTAAAAAAAATTTACGGTCCATTAAGCTATATAGCTGTAGCAATAAAAGAATATTTAAATTATCATTTTCATCCCATAATTCTTACTATTGAAGGTCAAAAAACCCCAATAAAGGGGTGTATTGTAATTGTTGGAAATATTAAATATTATGGAGGAAACCTAATTATAGCTCCTCAAGCTGATCCTAAAGATGGTTTTTTAGATGTATGTGTATTTAAATATCATGGAATTTTTAATATATTAAACTATGGCATAAAAATGAAATTAGGAACATTAAAAAACAGTAACAATGTTTCTTATTTCAGAACAAAAAAGCTTAAAATAAGCCCTGTTGGTAATCATAGTATTCATACTGATGCAGAATATTATTGCAAAGGATCGGCTTATATTTCTATAGCAGAACACGCATTACGTATTATTTCTTAAACTATTTTTGCTATCTAATACACTTAATTTATAAAATTAGTTTAGTTTTTAGTTTAACTTCGGTTATACTTTTGTAACTTATTAAGGATAGCTCTGATGACAAAAATAAAATTTATTCATACCACTAAAATTGAGCCCTCTCTTCAAAAAAAATTATTTGAAACAATTGAGGAATCATTTAAAAAAAAATTAAATCCTAATTTTCCAAATCGAAAATTACAGGGAGCTATTTATACTCACAATTTCTCTTGCGCTGGATTAATTAGCTTAATTGATAATTTTTTTTATTTAGATAAACTTGCTGTAGTTTCTAAATTTAGAGGACAAGGCCTTGGAACGTCTCTTTTAGATGAAATCATTAACACCTATTCTCCTATTATATGGAGATCGAGTGATACAAACCCTTTTTTAGAATTTTATAAAAACAAAGCTTCTTTAAAGAAAAAAACTAAACTTTGGAATATCTTTGAATTTAATCAAACTCATACTACATCTGAATATATATATAATACTATCTCTAATATTAATTCAGACTTTATCTAAAAAAATTATAGTTAAAAATTATTTAATTTTTTTCTTAGATTTCTTTTTTGTTGGTTCTGGAATTGGATAAGGTGCGTACTCTTTTAATGTCTTAATAACCATAATACTTCTCGTACTTTTAACATCTGGGATTGATCCTACATCAACTTTTAAAATATTTGAAAGTTGATCCATATCTTTAGCTCTAATTTTTATGTAATACGAGTAATCACCCATTATTTCGTGAACTTCTTCAACATTAGGAATTTCAGTTAATTTTTCTCTACATTGTGTAGACCAATTTGTTATTGATGATTCAATCATAACAAATGCAATAATATGTAAATCTACAAACTCCGGCTTAATTATAGTTCTGTATTGCTGTATAACACCACGCTCTTCTAGCTTTCTAATTCTTTCAAAAATAGCAGAAGGAACCATTCCTAATTCTTTGGCTATATTTGTATTAGATGTTTTCGCATCTTTTTGTAATATATTTAAAATTGAACTATCTACTGAATCCATGAGTTTAATACTAATTCAAAAATAATTAGATTGTAAAGTATTTATTTTTTTTACAATTAATTAACTTTATAATACCCTTTTTACCCTGCATATTTTTCATTTTATTTAAAACAGATCTTTCAACTTATAAAGTGAAGAGAATTATTAGTCACTTTGCTATTATTTATTATTTTAAACTTATAAATTACGCACTTAAAATCTTACTTTATTCTATTTTTCAACTTATAATAAGTTATGTCTTTCAAAAACATATTTTCATGCTCATTATCTCTCGTAATGTTTACTTTCATTTCTTTTTCACATGCCATAACCTTAAGTAAATACACAACTGAAGTATTAAATACACATCCTTATATTTCTACTTATGAAATCAGATTAAAACAACACGCTGAAGCCATTAATAAAACACAAGGCATTTCAGATTGGCTGTTATCGAACTCTTCTACAATTGCTCATGCAAAACCTGCTCAAAGTAGTATTTTCACTCCTAGTAAAACGGAAACAAACTCAATAAGTTCTCAACTAAGTAAAACA
>CAXBWG010000143.1:0-4247 GCA_963979105.1 uncultured bacterium
ACATGGATCTGAAAACCACCAATATAAACCCGTTCGGTTTCGTTCTGATAGCATTACCCTAGACGAAAAAAAAACAAACAAAGTAACGAAACTAGTTCCACAAAAAAACGTTCACCTTCAAACGAAATAACGGTTAAAGACTGGATAAAAAAATGCGATCAACATGACAAGCTAGTAAATAGTGAAAACACCTCGAATTTAAAGAAATGCCCATCTAGAGAAAAGTTATATTTATTAGATACATAAAAATCAACAGATCACTAAAAATAATAAACTATATAAAATTATAAATTAAGAATTAAATATATGAGTTTTTTTTTAAAATAGTCAATCTAGTGTTGTATTATTAAGTTATGATAAATGTATTAATATTTGGTGCTACAGGATCAATTGGTAATGCATTTGTTAATTACTTTTTAAAAAATCATGAAAATATTAACCTTATATTAGCCTACAGAAATAAAGAAAAGTTTAAAAAACCTAAAATAAATCTTTCACAACAACACATAAAAACATTTACCTGGAATGGAACTATAGAAGATGATACTAAAAACATAGCAAATTATCTTAAAGAAAAAGATATTGTATTAGATTACTGCATTATTGCAACTGGAGCACTACACAACAAAACCCACATGCCAGAAAAACGATTAGCTGATTTTTCTGCTGAAAAATTTACATGGTACACAAATCAAAATACTATTACACACGCGCTTGTTCTAAAGCATATAATTCCATTTATGAACTCTAAAAGTCCCTCAGCTATATGTTGCCTATCGGCTCGTATCGGAAGTATTTCAGATAATCATTTAGGCGGATGGTATTCTTACAGAGCTTCCAAAGCTGCACTTAATATGTTGATTAAAACAGCTTCTATAGAATTAAAAAGAAGAAATAAAATGTGTTGTATTCTTGCTATTCACCCAGGCACAGTAGATTCCTATTTATCTACTCCATTTAAAGCTAACGTAAAACCTGAAAAACTTTTTTCAGCAGAAAAAAGTATTAACTTAATTACAACTCATGTTTTTCCACAAGCCACTATTGAAAATACAGGAAAAATAATTGCCTACGACGGGCAAGAAATTCATCCTTAATTTGCTTTTAAAATTAAAAAATCTAGGGAATTTCTAGTTTATTTAAAAAAATAGACGTTATAATAAAATATTATGAAATATTTTATATTTTATTTCCGATAATAAATAAGGAGAGATAAATGAATTTAAAAAAAACACTTTCATCCCCAAGAAAAAAATCAACCACAGCTATTTTTCGATTATTAACGATAATATTTTGGGGTAGTTACATAGTCAAAGGAATGTTGCTACCAACTGCTCACGGCGCTAAAGATAAAAACACCTGCACAGAATTTACAACTGCGGATGAACTGGTTGACTATTTTAGTACAACTAACAAATTACTAGGATCTGGTGCAATGGATATGGCGAATTTACTTAAAGAAGAAAGTGATCGAAAAGTTGCAATCGCAGATAAAGGAACTACATGGAGTGTAACCGAAAAAAATCAATTAAAATCCATGCTGATTAATTATCCAGGAGTTACGTATTTTGAATCACATCAGTACAAAGGTTCGCTTACAGTATATAAAAAAGAAAGTAAAAAAAACTTAGCATATGAAAACATTCCAATATTAATCAAAGAAAAAGACATCGACATTGTAAAAGAAAGTAATGGAGTATTTAAAAAAATTGAAGAATTATTTAAATTACCAAGCATTACTGAAATAAGCAGCGATAAAACAAATATAAAAGATTTAAAAAAATGGATCATAAGCTCACTATTAATTGGTAAATATTGCAATATTCAAGCAGAAAATGTTTTTTACTTTGTAAACCATGCGCTGAATGTAAACTATAGTCTTTATAAGAAAAGAAACAAAAATAATGAACATCTAATGTTTTTTCCAAACATTAGATTAACTGAATCAAATGCAAGCATAAAACCAACTTCTGATCATCACATAATTGAAATAAAGAATTTTGGGTTTATTTTTAAATTTAAGGACTCTGAAACCACTTCTTTTGAAAGTTTTTATAACATTTTAAGAAACAATATTAAGGCTGAACAATTAGACATATTTACAAACAAGTTTATTGAGTACTTGAGCATTACACAAAGTCTTTTTTATAAAATTGATAAGAATGGCATGCCTCACAGTAATAACAAACTTGGCGGAAATGTGCATCTTAATTATTTAAAACTTCTAAATAACGAATCAAGTTAAAAATCAACTAAATTTCAATAGGGTAACTGAAAACCAATTGCATTTTAATCCTTACTAAAAGCACAACTGAAGAATAATCCAAAACCCCACATTTGGGACCTTGTTCACATATTTGATTATAGTTATCTAGGGCATAGAATTTTTCTTTTTTAACTTTTACTCTGGCACCTTTTACACATAAGACTCTGACACCTTTTACAACTAAATAAAGTCCTGTTAACTTATTATCGTAAATTTAACAGAAAAAATTTCATTTAATATTATTATTATAATACAAAGTAATTATTTTTTACATTTCTCGGGCTATTGGAGTTATATTTTTAGCTAAAACCTCAACTCAGAATAATCCACATACCCACGTTTGCGACGTTGCTCACATATCTGCTCATAAATATCTACAGCGTCGAATTCATCTAAATCATCTGGCAAGGCTTCTTTTTTTTCTACCCTACCCCATTTGGTTGTAATGCTTTTTGGTTCTGTCTTTTTTAGTTTCAGTATCATATTAATAATTATAAAAAGTTTAAACCTCTTTACTTTTTGGGTATATACAGGTATTATACGGGTATATTTTAAATATACAGGTATATACAGGTGAAATATGGGTATCAATGAAAACGAGATTAACATCAATCAGAAATTAATAAAACGCCTCGGAGAACTCGATTCGTTCAATGGGTATTGGCCAATTCTCAAAAAGAAAATTGAACATGAACTAGGAAATCTAAAACATGTATCGACTATTGCATCTATTGGTTCATCGACACGAATTGAAGGTGTGCAAATGTCAGACCAAGAAATTGATCAATTTTTGGATGATATTAATGAAACTTCCTTTTTAAGTAGAGATAAACAGGAGGTTCTGGGCTATAAGGAGTTATTAGATCAAATAATTGAGTCGCATGATGAAATTGCCATCAATGAAAATCTAATCAAACAGCTCCACAAAATACTATTGTCACATTCTTCGAAAGATGAATTTCATCTTGGATACTATAAAAAGTTTGACAACAATGTTATTGCAAAAAAAGAAGGTAAAGAAATTGGAGTTGTTTTTAAAACTACATCGCCCTTTAATACACCTAAAGAAATGGAAACGTTATTGAATTGGTACAATCAAGCAAATGACATCCACCCACTTATTAAGTGTGCTGTTTTCATTGTTCATTTTTTAGCTATCCACCCATTTCAAGATGGTAATGGACGATTAAGCAGAGCATTAACAACTTTAATTTTATTAAAGGAAGGCTATAGTTATGCGCCATACTGCTCATTAGAAAGTATTATTGAGGCAAATAAAACAAACTACTATAAGGCGCTGAGAGATACACAGAAATCATTTTTTAAAAAAATAAATTATGAGCCCTGGTTAGACTTCTTTTTTGAAAGCTTAAAAAAACAACAGACTTTATTGTCTGAAAAAGGGTCATTAGTAACCTATACTTTAACTAAGACGCAAAAACACATATTGGAGTTTGCAGAATCAGTTAATGCGTTTCAAAATAGCGACGTTTCAGAGAGCCTAAATATGAACAAAAATACAGTAAAGGTTAATTTAAAAAAATTAGTCGACATAAAATTGTTATCAAAAGAAGGTATTGGAAAAGGAACCTGGTACAAAACCATTAACCCTTACTAAAACCTAAGCTCAGAATAATCCACATACCCCCGCTTTCTACGTTGTTCACAAATTTGGTTATAGATATCTAAGACATCGAATATTTTCTTTTTTAACTTTTACTCTGACACCTTTTATATTGGCTAGAAAGATATGATAAGATGACAGTTCCTCATGATTTTCCAAAGGCACCAAATGCACCAACGACAGCATATATATGTAGTACAGGTGAAATTTATTTTTTGACCAATCGAAACCTAGACAATGTTCAAAAAGCAACACCAGGTAACTGGTTAGTCTTTGATTTTAAAGACGAAGATGTAACGCTACTTCCATCTAAAGGTATTTGCATGTTAATTGAAATGTGTGCGCTTTAAAATATAT
>CAXBWG010000144.1:0-4202 GCA_963979105.1 uncultured bacterium
GCCACTAACCCGAAGGTTGGTTCGACTTGCATGTGTTAGGCACGCCGCCAGCGTTCATCCTGAGCCAGGATCAAACTCTCAATTGATTGAAAAAAAATTTTTTAAAAATAGGGCTCGCACATTTAGACTTGTTATTTAAATTTCAAAGATCTTAAAAAGCTTGTGAATATTATAATATATGAATATCAATGTCAACAACTAAATTTGTTATAATCAAAATTTTACTTCAAATAAGATCTTACAAATTAATAGTATTTTTAAATATTAAAAGATGATTCTGTTAATACGAAATAACTATTATTAATAAGGCTATATAAGATATTGAATAATGCTCTAAAAAAAATATAAATAATATTAAAAAAAAGAAATTACTTCAATAAAATCAAAGTATAAGTTCTAATAAATTTAGTAAAATAATAAATAAAAATGAGAAATACTAGAAGACACGAAGCAATTAGGTGGAAAAAAAAGAAAAAGTAGGCAGAAACTTACACAAAGCAAAAAAGAGTATAAATTATAGCGTCTAAAATTATGAGAAAATCTGATTTTTAAAGGTGATAGAAAAGTGTTAATAAAAATTTTTCTAAAGTGTCCGGTAAAAAATCAACACAGAATTAATTTAGTATAAAAAATTATTTTTTTTGTTTTTGGAAGAGCTAAGCCTCATCTTTCAATAAGATGCTCTCTAAAAAGAGTGATTATTGAATTTTTGGAACTAGATTGAGTATAGAAAAAACGCTTTTATCTGAATTATATATAAGCAAGTAGAAGTATACAAATCATGGGGGCCAAGATTTGATATAAGACCGAATTTTTAGAAGCACTTAAAAATCCATTTATTTCAGGTTTTGTTTAATCCATTTGAAAAATAATTCAATATACAAAAGGCTATATAAATATGGGCAATCATTATAGTGGCTAACTTAAAAATTATTGGTCAGAAATAAATACTATTTATGTATATCATATTCAAGATAACAGATAAGTCAAAATTATACTGGGCACAATTAGGTTGTTAAGGGTTTTTTATTATTTTAATCAATCTTGTCAAATTGAAGCCCTTTATATTAGGGAATATTCAGTTAATCGGGTATCTCAAACGAAAGGTTATCTTAAGCGCATATGACAAAGAAAAAATGAAATCCTCGTAAACTAGGAATAATCTAAAATCAATACAGGCTCTATAAAAGGGAAAGAAGCTCTACAGGGTCAAGAGAAATCAATTTATTGCCACTTTAACATCTGATTTAGTGGCTGTAGTAATAACATTGTAAAAAGTATATGAAATTAGATATCGTATAAACTGTGTAATTTTAAGCCTCCCTTTTTTCGCCTGAATTTTGACCAATCGAAAACAGATAAACATAAATAAATAAAACTTGAAGCTAAAGCATACAGAGGGTTTTAAAATTCAAATATCGATGATTGTATTAAATGACTGTATTTATATTAACATGGTGTAAAAAATCCGCTCGTACACATGATAAGTTACACAGGTATTCACATCACTAATCGTGGATAGATTTATCTTTTCAAGTTCTATGTGATACAACTTGGCATGATGTTATTAAAGTAAAATACAATATCTAGAAAAAGTTTATTTTTTAGTATCTGTCCATATAAATGGACACAAAAAGATATATGATTATAAAATACATTACAAACCGGTAGAATTTGAATGATTTTATCGCATCCTCAAAATCACTATAAGAAAATAATCTGAAACAACAGATTTAATATAGTTTTAAACTTCATATTAGGTAAACCATCTGTATTTTCGTCAGATAAAGGTGATAGCCAACATTAAATATCAAAAGAACGTAGAAGACTTGTATTTTTATGCTTATTTAATACTTGGATGATTTAATATTTCCGTGACGCTAATTAAATAATTTGTTTAAGACATATAATTCGATGAATTTAATCTAACATAGCGTATTATACACTTAAATAGATAATACCCGTAATTTAAAACTCAACCTTAGAGAAAGCTAGGGTATTCCATTATGGTATTAATAATATACACTAATAAAAATAATTATATATAAAAAATTAGTTGTATATTTTATTTTGTAATTAAGATGTAAAAAATATATTAATTAAAATATCTAACAAAATAAACACCTTCTACTGATTTAATTTCATCTATTAATTCTGTAGATAATGTCTGGCTAAGATCTAAAATAGTATAAGCTAAATCGCCTTTACTTTTGTTAAGCATTTCTAGAATATTAATTTTGTTATCTGCCAAAATTGAAGTTATTTGCCCCACCATATTTGGAATGTTTTTATTAGATAATACCAATCTAGATATGCCGACTCTTGGTAAAGAACAATTTGGAAAATTAACAGAATTAATAATATTTCCATTAACAGCAAACTCATAGATTTGATTGCCTATCATTTTAGCACAATTTTGTTCAGCTTCTTTTGTAGATGCGCCTAAATGTGGAAAACCAAGGTAATTGTCACATTTAATCAATTCATTTGTAGGAAAATCAGACACATATTTATAAATTTTATTCAATTTTAAAGCAGCTATCATTGATTCAGTATCAACAATTTCTGATCTAGAAAAATTTAGAACTGTGCAATCCTTTTTTAAATATTTAATTTTATCACTATCTAAAAAATGTTTTGTAGTATCATTTAACGGCATATGAAAAGAAATAAAATCACATTCTGTTAATATCTGCTTTAAACTATCGGCCTGTTGAATATTACTTGATAAACCCCAAGCTCTATTTACAGTTAAATAAGGGTCATACCCGATTACATCTAAACCAAACTTATCAGCATAATTGGCCACAATTATACCAATAGCGCCTAAACCAATAACTCCAAGTTTTTTTCCCTTAAGTTCTGTGCCTTTAAACTTAGATTTATTTTTTTCAACAAGTTCAGCAACATTATCGTTATCCACATCTAATGATGAAACGTATCGAATTCCCTGGTAAATATTTCTAGCTGAAATTAACATACCAGAAATAACTAATTCCTTTACGGCATTTGCATTAGCTCCAGGTGTATTAAAAACTACAACTCCATTTTTAATACATTTATCAATAGGAATATTATTAACTCCAGCACCTGCTCTTCCTATGGCCTTTAAATTATTATTAATCTCTAAGTCATGTAAATTTTGACTTCTACAAATTATAAAATCTGGAGATTTTGATTCATCTGATATATCAAACTTTGTTCCATTTAAAAGATTTAACCCAACAGGATCAATTTTATTATATGTTTTTACCTTAAACATACTAACGTTTTCTGTATTGAGGTGCCTTTCTAGCCTTTCTTAAACCGTATTTCTTTCGTTCTTTTACCCTAGGATCTCTAGTTAAAAAACCTTCTGCCTTTAATTTATCTCGAAATGTAGAATTCAACTCTAACAAAGCTCTGCTAATTCCTAAAATAACAGAATCAACCTGACCAGCCTTACCACCACCTAAAACAGACGCCTTAACATCATATTTATCAGCAATACTTAAAATTTCTAACGGCTTTAATATTTCAACAGCATCTAATTTTGAACCAAAATAATTCTCGCATTCTAAATTATTTACACTAACTTTACCTTTTCCTTCAAACAACCAAACTTTAGCAATACTTGATTTTCGTTTACCTGTTCCATATGTAAACACCTGTGGAACTTTTAGTTTTAATTCTTTTAATACAGTCATAATTATTTACTCTCCTTCAAAGATGAAAATTCATGCTCTAGTGGAGTTTGTGCTTCAAGATTATGATTTTCTCCTTTGAACACCCTTAATCTTGTTAACATTTTTTTCCCCAACTTATTTTTTGGAAGCATTCCTTTAATAGCATACATTAAAATACGCTCAGGATAATTTTGTAACATTTCTTTATATGAAGTTTCTTTTAATCCTCCAGGAAATCTAGAGTGCCTAAAGTAAACCTTTTGATCTGCTTTATTTCCTGTGACAATTACTTTTTCAGCATTATAAAGAATTACAAATTCCCCTGTAACTACAGAAGGGGTATAAAGAACATTGTTCTTTCCCATTAATTGCTTAGCAACTTCAGAAGCTAACCTGCCTACAGTTTTACCTGCAGCGTTGATAGATAGCCATTTTTTTTCAACTTTAGATTTATTTGCATATTCTGTTTTCTGTTTTTTCATAAGATCACCCTAGTATGTAATTTTATTTAAATATAAACCCGCAGCTGGTGCTGGT
>CAXBWG010000145.1:0-4170 GCA_963979105.1 uncultured bacterium
TGCGTTACCTGTATCTGATCCAGCAGGGTCTATGATTGTAGATATTGGTGGAGGAACTACAGAAGTTGCCGTTATATCTCTTGGTGGTATTGTTTTCTCAAAATCAATTAGAGTTGCTGGAGATGAAATGGATGAAGCTATTATTTCTCATTGCCGTGATAATTACAGATTATTAATTGGAGAGCGAACGGCAGAAGACATAAAAATGAATTTAGGTTCAGCTCACGATTCTACTGAAGAAAAAACACTTGAAGTTCGTGGTCGTGATTTAGTTTCGGGATTACCAAAAACATTTTCATTAACTACTACAGAAATTCGTGATGCTCTTAAAGATACGGTTCGTACAATTTTAGATGGAATTAAAACAACACTTGAAAAAACGCCACCTGAACTTTCATCTGATATTATGGACAGAGGAATTACACTTGCTGGTGGAGGCGCTCTTTTACAAGGCCTTGATAAACATATTGAAGCTGAAACTCAAATTAGTGTTTTCATTGCTAAAGACCCATTGAAATGTGTAGCAATTGGTACGGGTAGAGCCTTAGAAGAGATAGAAGTTCTCAAAAAAGTTTTAATTTCTGAATAGTTGCAAAATAACCATTTTTCTCTTCGGGATATACTTATCGAAGATGGGTTAGTAAATGACTCTTTTTTTGAAGCCTACAAAAATATCGATGACGCTGTTTTATTTACAAAATTACAACATGACCTTATTTTTTCTGAAAGTTCGCTCCATCAATCTATTCAGAATATCTTAGGGCTTCATATTTGCACAGATAAAGACTTGCAATGCGATGATTCATTAAACTCTAAATTATTTCAATCATTAAAAAAACAGTGGTGCTTACCTCTTTATGAAACAGATACAACAATTGCACTTGCAATTTACAATCCGTTTATTTTAAAAAACTTTACATTTTCTAAACCATTAGAGCTTATTCTTACGCCCAAGGAATTTTTACTTTCTAAACTTGGTGTATCCAGTCTCATGAATATCGATAGAATTATTGAAGCCTCTTATACACAAAATGCATCTGACATTCATTTTTATTCTCAAGAAAACGGTGGATGTGATGTGTTTTTTAGAGTTAATGGCGCATTAAGTTATTTTCAAAGTTTACCTAATCAGGATTACACACAGTTATTACAAAAAATAAAATTAGATGCCTCTTTGGATCTCGGTATATATAAAACACCTCAAGAAGGCTATTTAAATTATGTCACTAAGAATTTAAATTTCGATATCAGAATCAGTATTATTCCCACTGTCCATTTAGAAGATATGGTATTGAGATTATTTAAAAAACAAACTCGATTTAAAACATTTAAAGAATTAAGTTCCAACCCTACATCAATTAAATTAATTTCGTCTATGTGCAATTATAAAAATGGACTTATTCTGGTTACAGGCCCAACTGGGTCGGGGAAAACAACAACACTTTATAGTATACTTCGCTATTTAAAATTATTATCTCGCGGCGTTATTGTATCTTTAGAAGACCCAGTTGAAAATCATATTTATGGGGTTCGGCAGTCTAATGTAGTTCCCGCAAAGAACTTCAATTACGAATCCGGTCTTAAAGCCATTTTACGCCAAGACCCCGACATTATTTTAGTCGGTGAAATTCGAGATAAACATACAGCAAAAGTTGCTCTAGAGGCAGCCTATACTGGGCATTTAGTATTATCGTCGTTACATACTCACGATGTATATGCGACATTGCTACGATTAAAATCGTTTGGATTAGACCCCTTTTTAACCCAATATGTACTTCGTGGAATCATAGCACAAGAATTGGTTAGTGTATTGTGTAAATGTACTCAGCACTCATGCACTCAGTGTAATTCTACAGGCATAAAATCACGACAATTAAATCAAGAAATTTTACATTTAAATCAATCTAACTTAAGTACTATTTTTGACTGTAATTCATTAGAGTCTTTAGGCGAGTATAAACCTTGGGATACCACCTAATTACCTCTTCTAGTTAAACTATTCATTCAAAAAAAATGCTCTAAAATTTATTAGGTGAAAACTGGTTTAGCCTAATAGCTTATGGTATGTTGTAATTAATATGATTTTTGAACCCAAAAATATAATTAATATAGCAAATCAAATTACACGTAATAAAATTGGGCTATTTCCCTTTGATACTCTTTTTGGATTAACTGGGCTTCCTACACAAGAAACTATTAATAAATTAGAAGACATAAAACAACGACGTTCTATACCCTTTATTATGATTATTCCTAGCCTAAGTTTTCTTGATAATCTTATTGAGCCTCTAAATAAATATCAAAACAAACTAATTACTAACTATTGGCCAGGCCCTTTTACGTTTATTTTTAAAAAAAAAGAGTCAGTTTCAGATTTTATAACATCTGGAAAACCTACAATTGCTATTCGTTTTGCAAACTTTTTACCTCTAAATTTTTTATTAGCTAAAACAAATAGCCCCATTCTTTCAACCAGTGCCAATATTCACAGTGAAGTAGCGCCTGCATTTGCAAAGGACATTAGAGATTCGGTTCGCTCTAAATGTGACTTTTGTTACTCTGAATTAGCCCCAAAATTTAACCAATGTTCAACAATAGTAGATATCACATCGTCAACACCTTTAATATTACGACAAGGAGTAGGGATTTTTAATGACTGAATTTACATCTACATTTATTAATGATGGACTTAGTTTTGACGAGGCTGTAAACCGCTATCACACACGCCAACAGGCGTTTTTAAATCGGTGTACAGATATTTGTATTATCAATGGCGTAAGTACCCCTTTAGATCAACATAACTTCTGGCTTTTATCTGACTACCCTTTATATCAAAACCCGACCACATTATTTTTAACAGGACTTAATCAATTAAACGTTGCTATTATTTTTAACCCATTTAACTCTACTATTTCGTTAGCCATTCCACAAAAAGATGATAAAAAAGTGTTTTGGGAAGGTCATTTTTTAGGGTATGACTCTGAAAGAATTGACACTATTAAACGCTTATTTAAATTTGATGAGATAATTCATTTTAATGATATTTTTACATACCTTGAAACTCAATTATCAGAAGCTAACTCTAACCGATTATCTGCATTTTGGTATGAAGATTCAATTTCACAAAAACCTCTAGAAGACTCTCATTTTTTATTTAAATTAAAACTTGAGACCTCTTTTAAATCTATAAAAAAAGACATTGAAATTCTAAATTGTCACGATCTTTTAAAAGATAGACTATGCCTTGATCAAATAGATCAAAACAATGCCAAGCATGCAAATTTTCTTGCCAAAAATGTATTTACAGCATGTTGTAAATCGTTAAAATCTGCTAAATCAGAAACCGAAATAGCTGGTATTTTAAAAGGGGAAATCTACAAACAATGTCCATTAGGTCAAAGCTTTCCTGCTATTGTAGCAACTGGTAAAAATGCAAGTATTTTACATTATCAAAAAAATGATTCTCCTCTTGAAAAAAATGGTCTTTTATTACTTGATTTTGGTTGTAGATACCATAATGTTGTATCTGATATTAGTAGAACCTTTCCTGTTAATGGTCGTTTTAACCCCCTACAAAAAATCCTTTATTTGATTGTATTAAAAGCTCAAAAACATGTAGAATCCAAAGTTAAAGCTGGAATATGCATTGATGAACTTAATCAGGAATGCTGGAAACTTATAGAAACTGAACTTGAATTAAACCTACTTAATCGTAATGGCAAAATGACTAGAGCTTACGAAACCCAACCTCACAATGTAAGTCATTTAATAGCTCACAGTGTTCATGACGGAGATCCCTTTCGTTTATACCGATCGAATGCACTTAAAGAAGGGATGATTATTAGTAATGAACCTGGACTTTATGGCTATTTCGAATTAGAAATTAATGGAATAGTTTATAAAGAACATTGTGGTATTCGAATAGAAGATAATCTATTAGTACAACAAAATGGATGTCTAAATTTAAGCACATCTATTCCCAAAGAAATAGCTGAAATTGAATTATTACTGGTTTAAATTTCAGTAAGAATACTTAGCTGATGTAAGATCACTATTAGTAAACTGATCTTTTTATGAATCATTATAAAAAAACAGCGAAAAAATTAAATATTACCCCCTAAGGCCCCATTAAATCTATTAGCAGAAAAGAAGTTATTTTGTTATAAATTA
>CAXBWG010000146.1:0-4091 GCA_963979105.1 uncultured bacterium
CCCTGATGGTGAGCAGGCAAAATCGATATCGTCTTATGAATCTTGCATGAATAAAATCTTTAATATAGGTGTTGAACGAAATGATGTAATAATTGGAGTTGGCGGTGGTGTTATTACAGATCTAGCCGGATTTATTGCAAGTAGTTGTTTAAGAGGTTTAACTCTTATTCAAATCCCAACAACGCTACTAGCTCAAGTAGATGCATCCATTGGTGGTAAAACAGGAATTAATCATAAAACAGGTAAAAACCTTATTGGTAGCTTTTATCAACCTCAACATATTATTATAGATTTAATTACGCTTAAGAGCTTAGCTCTAGAAGAGTTTAAATCTGGATTTGGGGAAGTATTAAAATATGCATTTATTTGTGATGAAACACTTTTTACATTTTTAAATACTCATGCAAGTAAATTAAAATCTTTTAATGTTACAAAACATCTCGAATTATTTAATACTGTTATTACACGTTCTTGCCAAAATAAAATTGATGTAGTTCAGGCAGATGAACAAGAATCAAATCTAAGGGCTATTTTAAACTTTGGACATACAATTGGCCATGCAATTGAAGCTATGTTTAATTACAGCACCTATAAACATGGGTTTTGTGTTGTATTTGGAATGTGTGCTGCAACTTATATAGCTAGAAAAAAAGGACTTATTTCACAGTCTTATGCCACTGATATTTACGATCTAATTAAATTATATGACTACCACAAGATAGACTTATCTAAAACAAATAAATCTAAACTTATAGACCTCTTAAAACGAGATAAAAAAGTAAAACAAAAAGTAATTCGATTTATATTACCAACAGAAAAAAACAAGGTGAAAATTTTCGATAATGTTAGTACAAATGAAATTTATGATAGTATTGATTTTATAGAAGATTTTTTTAAAGGAGATAGTTAAATGAGTACATCCATTTTAGTAATTAACGGACCAAACTTAAATTTATTAGGCTCAAGAGAGCCAGATATTTATGGTTCATTTTCATTAGACTCTTTAGAAAAATCCTTAAGCGTATATGCTAAAACCAAAAATATTAATTTAAGCTTTTTTCAATCTAATAGCGAATCAGAGATTATTAATACCATTCA
The DNA here is from genome assembly GCA_963979105.1 of uncultured bacterium. Classification (GTDB taxonomy): domain Bacteria; phylum Margulisbacteria; class Marinamargulisbacteria; genus CAXBWG01. The sequence continues at coordinate 1,099 of CAXBWG010000146.1, forward strand.
TAATAGCAAGTCTAACTATCAGGCTATTATTATTAACCCAGCAGCATTTACACATACTTCTGTTGCAATAAGAGATGGATTAAGTGCTATAAAACTACCAGTTGTAGAAGTTCATATCTCAAATATTTATGCACGTGAATCGTTTCGGCATCATTCTTATATTGCACCAATTTGTGTTGGGCAGATTTCTGGTTTTGGCCCCAAAGGTTACGAACTTGCAATCGATGCACTTGTTGATTATTTAGCTAAATAAATGTCTTCTTTTGAAGAAGAATTAATTGCTAAATTTCATAGCTGTAATACACTGTTTGAACAAACGCGCCATTCATCTTCTGTTAAATGGTGTATTAAATCTAAATCGGAGTTTACTACTAGCTATCAACATCTAAACTCTTTTGGACCTAATAGGCTTATTAGATTTTGTAATAAACATATATCTGGGGCGCATTATTTATTTCGATCACGAATGTTTACTCATGTAAAAAAAACTATTGAATCAAACTATTTCAAATCAATTTCTGATATGGGATACACCCTGGATGCTTCAGCTGTATACCAATTTTACTCAACATTTTTTTTTATTTCTAAAACATACTGGAAGACTATTAGAAATTGGAGCTTTACTGAGTACTTTTCTTTTTTACAACAATGTTGCCAACTATTATTTAATCAACTCAACTTACCAAAAGATCTCTATAAACAAAAAAAGAAAGATCAAAACCAGCAGTTTGAACGTTTTTATTCCCATGTAAGAGATGCATTTTTTTTAGATAATATTCCTTTTTCTTATTTATGTTATTTAGTAACACGTGCCAATTGGGCCGATTCATACGAACCTGGGTGTGATGATTTTTTAAAAAGTTTTCCCAAGGAAATAAACGAAGTTTTAGACAACGAAGACTGGGTAAGCACGTTTATTAAACAATTAGATAAATTTAACTTTTATAATTTACATAATAGCATTAAAGGAAAACCTGCTACTTTTTTATATGAATGTGACAACAATGGTGAAATTTATTTTGATCTGATTTTAATTGAATATATGTTAAAACAAAACCATACTGTAATTATTTCAACGAAATCGAATCCTATTTTAAATGATGTAACAATTTCAGATTTACAATCACTTCTTAAACAGGAAAGCCTAGCTCATTTAACTCCCTATATAACTGCCAAGAAATTGCAAATTATTGAAAGCGGCTCATGTGATGTGATTAGTTTACGAAACCAAATGAGTGCTGACTATATTTCTGCGTATAAAAAAAGTAATTATGTTGTTTTAAAAGGCCAGGGTCATTTTGAATCTTACCCTCTTATTAACCCAACTTACCCTAATTGTATAAACATCGACTATAAATCTAAACATTATTACTTATTTGGTTTAAAATCGACATTTACCAAACAGTCATTAACTCTACTTGGATTTCCGCTAAGCTTACAAAGTCTTGTGTTGGCAGGAAAAAACGAATTTATTTTAAAATAGGATTTCGTTTGAATTTTTAAAAGCGTAACGTTTAATTTAAAAAGAAATCATAGCAAATTGTATATTCACCATAATTCATAATATACTGCATACGGTTAATAAGCTTGTATTTATTTAAATCTACTTTTGTAGATATTTCTTTAAAATTATTATCTAACATATTATTTATTCCTTAGATCTTTTATATGCCCTATTCAAACCAACCTAAAACATTTAATTTTAGTGTTATAACCCTAAAACCTTTGAATCTAAAGTTCGTGTATCACTGGCGCCAATCATTTTATTATCTAAAATTAATATACTTTGAGCAGATCCCATATTTCGTTTCACTTTAATTATATATCCGCGATTAGTTAACTCTGCTGTTACCAACTTATCAAGCGCATCTTCTACACGTATGTAATCTGGTTTCCACTGATGATGAAACCGTGGTTTATTTACAGCATCTTCTATAGTCATATTATGATCTACTACATTTAATATCACTTGCAAAACAGTTGTAATAATTCGGCTTCCACCGGGGCTTCCTGTTACTAGAAACGGCCTATCATTGTTAAATACTATAGTAGGCGTCATAGAACTTAACATTCGTTTTTGAGGTTCTATTTTATTTTTTTCATTACCTATTAATCCATAGGCATTTGCAACCCCTGGTTTTGCTGAAAAATCATCCATTTCATTATTCAAAAACAATCCTAATCCTTCTACTACTTGTCCGTTTCCAAAATTAAAATTTAACGTATACGTATTACTTACTACATTCCCAAAGGAATCTGCCACTACAAAATGGGTTGTATCATTAGATTCATTAAAATAAGCACTTGAAAGTATACCTACTTGATCTGCCTTAATGATATTTTGAGTTGAAATTTTTGAGGCAATTTTTTTAGCATAAGCTTTAGATAAAAGTGTTTTATATGGAATTTGAACAAAATCAGAATCTCCTAAATAAGTAGCTCTATCGTAATAGGTAAACTTTAATGCTTCAGAAATTAATTGAATATAATCAGGGCTATTATGAACTAATTTATCTAATTTTAAAGATTCTAATATGTTTAATGTCTCAATAAGAGTAATTCCACCTGAACTTGGAGGTGGCATACTAACAACTTTATACCCTTTATAGGTTCCAACTATAGGATCTCTAAAAACAGCTTGATAATGAGATAAATCATCAAGTGACATAATACTGCCATTTGCTTGCATAAAGTTAATAAAATCACGAGCCAATTCACCATTATAAAAATCCGTTATTCCTTTAGTTTTAATACGAGTTAAAGTCTTAGCTAAATCAACTTGTTTTAAAACATCCCCTTTTTCATAGAATTTATTTCCTTTATAAAATATTTTTTCAGTAGATTTATGTTTTCTTAAATGAGATTCATAGTATTTAAGAGTATCAGAAAACTCTTGTGTTAGTTTAAAACCATCTTTAGCAAGCTTTATTGCAGGGTTTATTAGTTCATCAAAGCTCAAAGACCCAAAACGTTCATATGCAGCAGCTACACCA
>CAXBWG010000147.1:0-4061 GCA_963979105.1 uncultured bacterium
GATAATAAGTAAATATCTTTATAATTGTTAAAATTTAAGAGAAAGTGGTATATCTGATAGAAATAACTAGTAAGGAAAGTAGCTTATGTTTGATGGAGTACGGAAAGCAGCGAGTGGATTCTGGAAAGTTGTCGTCTATCTGAAGAGGATACAAAATGTTCATGTCAGATGAACATGCATAAAGATTTTGTAAAGATGCCAGTCCTGCCAAGACCAATCGCTAAATTTATGAGAGAAAGCTACCGTAATTTAATAGAACTAGATAAGGAAGGCATTATTCGGGTTGAATTAATTAACAATGGGTTATGCTAGTACAGGGTTTAGAAATCGAAACGCTCAGATAGAAAAATGATGAAAATTTATTTTTTTAGTAATTTTTTTATTGAAAAAATATGAAATAGTAGGGCGCTAGGGACAACAAATGTAGGTAACCAGATATATGGAAAATATCCGATAAAAGTATTTGCAGGTTCTGTTAAGATTTGTTGAAATGGAGTAGGGGCAGATAAAAGTCCATGAATAAAAACGTTGCCTAGTAATATTATTCCTAAACTATTCCATAATAACGCGATTCTTGGATGCCATTGGGGTTTTGTAAAACAATAATAGGCAATAATAGGTGCTGTTATACCTGTAATAATATCGAAGTTTCTACCATGCCAGCTCATAATATCTGGTGCAATATTAGTTGTAACTAAACGCCATAAAATTAGTTCAATTAAAACTCTAAACGATTGAATGTTAATTAGCCATGTTTGTGGAATATGTGTGATAAATGCAGTTGTTTTTTTTGACGTTGAAATTAATATAATGACACCAATTACAGGGATTATAGCAAGTGCAATTCGTGGAGGTAGTTGGTCGAATCGCTGAAAAAACCCAAAAAAAGATAGTGCACCTGTAAGTGTAAGCCAGATAAGTATACTGTAACTAATAACACTAGATTTTTTCGTGAATTTTTTAAGACAAGTAATCCAAAATATAAGTAATAAAAACACTGTTATAATAAAAATAGCCGATGTCATTATGGTGTGTATGAATTAATTATAACTTTAAAAAGGCTCATCTTCTAAGACACGAAAATAAATTGCCTCTGGGTGGTGCAAAACTAGTGCAGAAACAGATCCATCAGGATACATCATGTAATCATCGGAAAGTTCGACACCAATAGTGTCTGTTGGGTTTAATAAGTCCCAGAGTTGTTTTTGGTAGGCTAAATCAGGACATGCCGGGTAGCCAAACGAATATCTTCGACCTCTGTATTTTAGTTTAAACATGTCTTCAGCATTCATGTTGTCTGGGTCTGGAAATCCAAGGAGTGATCTTGCATGAATATGTGCGTATTCGGCAGAACAAATATGTGAGGCTAAAAACTTTTCTTCATCTTTTAGTTTTCTGCCATAGTCTAAAATTTCATTGCCAGAGGTTACAACAAAAAAGGCAACAATATCGTCTTTTTCTGGATGTATAAAATCTGTTAAACAATATTGGTATCTGTCGGGTTGTCGCGGAAACGTGAATCGTTGTAGCTCTTTTGTTTTAGTTTCATTTAAAATGATTAAGTCATTACCTTCTTTTCTTACATTAAAAAACTGTAGCATTCCTTTTGGTTTAACTATGTTTTTTTCAATAAGTTCATTTTTAACATCGTTAACTTGAGTGTCTAGTTTAATTGCTTTTGGATGTTTTTCTTTAAACATGCGTGCTAGATTTCCCTTTAAACCTAAATGATGCCCTAATAACATTTGTCTATTTATTAGCTCATATAACTCTTCAAATTTTGGAGTTAAAATAATGGGCTCAAATGGAACCTTAAATGTACTTGCATCATAGTTAAAGCTTAATTTTTTTTCTAAGAGAGGTTTTGGTTTTTTTGCAGCTGCAGATTTTTGTTTGGGTTTCATCGACCCTGGCGGGAACTTTTTTAAATAATCTGCAATAAAGCTATCTTTAAGTTTAGGATCTACCAATTGATTCGCCACAGCTAACCCATTCATGGCATCTTTAGAATAGATAACAACGCCATCGTATTCCGGCTGAATTTTATTCGTTGTAAACATTTGAGTAAGAGCAGCGCCTCCTACAAACACAGGAACATTAATTCCTGCTGCCTTAAAATCTTTTATAGTAGATACCATTTGTTGAGCAGATTTTACCAGTAATCCAGATAATCCAATTATATCTGGTTTATGTTTTCTGCATGCTTGAATTAACGTTTCATTTGGACATTTAATTCCTAAATCAATTACCTTAAATCCATTATTAGATAAAATAATCGTTACTAAGTTTTTCCCAATATCGTGAACATCACCTTTTACTGTTGCAATAACAACTGTTCCTTTAACACTAGATTCCGTTTTTTCCATCATGGGTTCTAAATGTGCAACAGAGGCTTTCATTACCTCAGCAGATTGCAATACTTCTGCCACTATCAATTCGTTATTATTAAATAACTTTCCTACAATAGACATACCTGCCATAAGAGGGCCATTAATTACATCTAATGGAGTATAAGTTTGTAATGCTTCATCTAAGTTTTTTATTAAATGTTCTTTAGTTCCTTCTACAATATTGTGTGAAAGTCGTTCTTCTACCGTAAGGGTTAACAAATCAACAGTTGTATCTTGTGTTTTCTTTTCTCTAAAATAGGCTGTGAAATTTACAACAGGATCATTATTGTTTTCGGTACGATACCATAATAAATCATCACACAAGGCTTTTTCTTCATCTGTAATAGAGGCATATCTAACAACCTTTTCAGAATTTACAATAGCCGTATCTAAACCCGCTTTAGTGCAATGATACATAAATACCGAGTTTAACACTTCACGGCCTGCTGGAGGTAGCCCAAACGATACATTAGAAATACCTAATGTTGTTCTACATTTAGGGTATTTTTCTTTTATAAGCCGCACACCTTCGATTGTTTCTTTTCCAGATCCAAAATAGTTTTTATCTCCAGTACCACACGGAAAAACTAACGGATCAAAAATAATATCGGTTTCATCTATCCCATATTTTTTTGTAATTAGTTCATATGATTCAATAGCAACATTTAATTTTTCTGTAGCAGTAACGGCCATCTCGGATTGAATACATCCAACAACAACAGAGGCTCCGTATTTTTTAACAATAGGTAATAACGCCATAAACGAATTTTCACCATCTTCTAAATTAACCGAGTTTAAAATGCATTTTCCCTGAATTCGTTTACAGGCTTCTTCAAAAACTTCTGCTACTTGTGTATCTATCATGATTGGCGCTTTAATTATTTTAGAAACGTTTTCTAAAAATGAAATCATGTCTGCTGTTTCATCTCGATCTGGATTAGATAAACAAATATCTATAATGTGTGCCCCTGCTTTAACTTGTTTTCTAGCTATTTCAGCAGCAGCTTCGAATTGCTCATCTTGTATCATTTCTTTAAATTTTCGTGAGCCGATTACATTGGTTCTTTCACCCACAATATAAGGGCCATTATCGTCTTCTATAATTAACGTATCTATTCCAGAAATACGAGATACGGCTAAACTAGACATTTTTCTTGGTTGTTTGGCATTTGCAATATCTGCTAATTTTTTTATATGTGCAGGTGTTGTCCCACAACAGCCTCCAATTAAATTTATCCAACCTTCTTCTATAAACGATTCTAATACATCTCCAATCATGTTAGGTGTTTCTAAATAAAGGCCTTCTTCATCTGGAATTCCTGCATTCGGAACAACAGAAACAGGAAACTTAGAAATTCTCGAAAATGTTCTAATATGATCTCTCATAAACTCAGGTCCAGTTGCACAGTTTAGGCCAATATATAACGGATTCATATGTTCAACTGCCGCATAAAGGGCTTCAACCCCGTGACCTGCTAACATAGTGCCCATGGTTTCTATAGTTCCAGAAACTGCAACAGGAATTTCTTTTCCTAATTTTTTAAATGCAGCTAATGCACCCACATACGCCGCTTTTAAATTAAGCGTATCCAAAGCTGTTTCAAACAATAAATAATCAGCGCCTGCTTTTGTTAAGTAATAAGCCTGGTCCGAAAACGACTTTGCTAGTTT
>CAXBWG010000148.1:0-3953 GCA_963979105.1 uncultured bacterium
GGCACCTATTATATTCAAACCAATACAGTTTCCTTAGAAAGTTTTATAAGCGGCCTAGGTGTAGGGCTACTTTCAACTGCTATTTTAGTTGTAAATAATGTACGTGATTATGAAGAAGATAAATCCAACAACAAAAAAACTTTAGTTGTACGATTTGGAATAACTTTTGGAAAAATACAATATTGCCTATGTATTTTTGGAGCAATAGCTACATTAACATATCTAACCTGGATCTCAACACAATCGCTAGTTATGCTAATTATTTTTATTGCATTATGTAGTAACCAAATTCAAACGCTCATATTTAAAACAGGTCCTGTTTTAAATAATTGCCTTGCAAGAACCGGTGGTCTAGTAACCTATTTTACGTTAATTTATTGTATTGAAAAATTTATGGCCCATTCAAGCTAAAAACTCTTGTTTGATATAATAGGTATAGAATGGAAATTGGAATAGATAGCTTTGCTGCAAATAACCAAGAAAACAATGAGCTAAATAACTCAGCAAATGCAAAATCAATAGAAGAGTTAATTGAACGAATTGAATTAGCTGATAAACTAGGAATTGATTGTTTTGGAATAGGCGAACACCATAGAAAAGACTTTTTAGATTCAGCGCCTTCTATGATTTTAGCAGCCGCAGCAGCCAAAACATCACACATTAAACTCACCAGTGCAGTAGCCGTATTAAGTGCGCAAGACCCTGTAAGAACCTTTCAAAACTATGCAACCCTAGATCTAATTTCAAATGGAAGAGCTGAAATGATTGTTGGAAGAGGATCGTTTTCGGAGGCATTTCCATTATTTGGATTAGATTTTAACGATTATGATGCACTCTATGATGAAAAACTAAAACTGTTATTACAAATTAGAGATACCGAATTTGTAACCTGGAAAGGCAAATTTAGACCTGAGCTAATCAACCAACCTATTTATCCTAGACCTTTACAAGAAAAACTACCTATTTGGGTTGGCATTGGCGGAACACCAGAATCTGCAATACGTGCAGGAAAACTAGGATTACCGCTTATGATTGCCATTATTGGGGGCGAAACACATCGATTTCGATCGATAGTAGAGCTCTATAAAAATGCAGGAATTCAAGCAGGTCACGACCCCGCATCACTAAAAGTAGGCATTCATAGTCTTGGTTATGTAGCAGAAACAACTGAGCAAGCCAAAGACGAATTTTTTCCGGGCTATGAAAAGGTATTTAACAAAATTGGACAAGAACGAGGCTGGTCTAAAATTGATCGCGCCTACTTTGATAGAATAACGAGCGATACAGGAGCCCTGGTAGTTGGAAGCCCCGAAGATGTTGCAAAAAAAATATGTCGCCATAGTGATGCACTTGGTGGTTTGGCACGATTTAGTTTTCAAATGAATGTAGCCACGCTTACTCATAAACAATTATTAAACTCAATTGAGTTAATTGCAAAAAAAGTAATTCCTTTAATAAAAAACAAAAACTAAAAATTTTTAAGAAAATTTAAATTGTTCATATCAAAAGAATACGGATTTATAGATTTTTCATTACTAATAATTTTTGATAGTACTTCTTGAAATCTTCTAACGATTTTTCTGGAAAAATTTCTGTATAAACTCCTATAAAATCGACATCAAATTTACAAAAATCAACAAACTATTCACAATCTACACCTATTTTTCACTACAGCGTAAATCTCTAACTTGGCTATCATCAAACATAGTTGAGTAATTTAATATATTAAAACATACCGAAACGTCATACGAATACACCCATGGCGTTGTAACAAATAATTCTCTAAATTTTTTATAGAAGACTTTGTTAAGCTTAACCGATGATCTGGAGAATTAACGCCCGTTAATTGAATCGTTTTTAAAAGCTCTTTCACACTTTTAAATGTAGTACTAACAGAATTTAAGTTAACAGTTAAATCAGGAAAATACTCTTGAACTAAATTAGAATAATAAGTTTCAGAATAAAAACTTTCAGCGGGAATATAAAAATCAGGGTTAACACATGCGCGAATAGCCTCAGCTAATTCCTGATAAGTTCCTGGCAAAAATGCAGATAGCACAATTTGAGGTTTATTAGATGAAACCAAAGATAAACGCTCAAAAAAATTATCTAAATTTTCAAACCACTGCATTGATACATTAGAGATAATGCAATCAACTTTATTTAAGTTAGCAATATAATCATAACTTGCTAATTGAAACTCTAAATTAGGTAAACTAAACTGCTCTTTGGCTTTAGCAATCATATTTACAGATGAATCAATGCCAGTAATATGTGCATTATTAAATAACTTAAAAAGTTTATATGTATTTTCACCCGATGCACACCCAATATCGACACAATTAGTAACTCTATTTTTTTTTACCACTTTACATAATTGATCAAACACATACGCTTGAACCTTATTATAAGCACTATAAGAAGATGCGGCCTTATTAAATGAAGCTGAATTAGAAAACAAATTAATAGTCATTACACCCGGTACTATAGCTAAGCTTAGCCATATATTAAAGACTTAGACGTACTCCAACAAAAGAAATTAAACTAAAATTTTAAATATCTACAATCTATAAAAATCAAATAGAGTCGCCAAAAATTAATTTAATGAAAATATGATTTTTATATCTTTATCGTTGAAGTTTAATGTAAACGTTGTTTTAGCAATATACTTTTCACCACTTTGATCTTTTTTGTTAAAAATCATTTTATTATCTTCTGTTTTCATACGTCCCCCCTTATTATATCTATCGACAAAATAAAAAAATTCTAAACATGGAAATTTCATTTAGTTATTAGTATTAACTACAAAACTATATACATGCTAAAAACAGAATAATAAGCCCCCCATAAAAACCTAAAATTCTATAATTTTTCTCGTTATTTAAATTAAATTAAGAAAGTTTAACAAGTTAACTTAGCGGGTATTAATAATATAATAATTAAGGTACCCTATATGCTCACTATGCTAGATTTAATAATTAAAAAACCAACAAATATTAAAAACGATATCTTATCAGGTATCACGGTAGCACTTGCACTTGTACCTGAGGCTATCGCATTTTCTTTTGTTGCTCATGTAGATCCTATTGTTGGATTGTATGCAGCCTTTATGATGGGATTAATTACCGCTATTTTTGGTGGTAGACCCGGAATGATATCGGGGGCCACAGGCGCAGTAGCTGTTATTTTTGCACCACTAGTTATTTCACAAATATCGCTTCACGGGCCACAGGTTGCGCTTCAATATTTATTTTTAGCTGTCATTATTATGGGGCTTATTCAAATCGTTTTTGGGGCACTTAAATTTGGTAAGTTTGTGCGGCTTATTCCTCACTCTGTAATGTTAGGATTTGTAAATGGACTTGCAATTGTTATTTTTAAAGCACAGCTTGATCAGTTTTATGTAGGTACAGGCGTAACAAAAACGTTAATGAGTGCACAGCCATTAACTATTATGATTATTTTAATTGCACTTACCATGATAATTTCTCATTTTTTACCAAAATTAACAAAAGCAATTCCTGCAACGTTAGCCGCAATCGTAACTGTTACAGGAATCTCGATACTACTACAAAATATGGGATACAAAATTTATACGGTTATAGATTTTGTTCAAAATATAGATCCATCAAAAACAACTATTGCAGCAGGGTTTCCAACATTTCAACTCCCAATTTTTTCTATTGAAGCCATAAAAACAGTGTTACCTTATGCAATTTTGGCCTCATTAGTAGGCTTAATTGAATCTCTTATGACATTAACCTTAGTCGACGAACTAACTCAAACAAGAGGAAAAGGAAACAAAGAAAGTATAGGCCAAGGATTGGCAAATGTTATTAATGGCTTTTTTGGTGGCATGGGCGGTTGCGCGATGATTGGTCAAAGTATGATTAATATTCGTGGTGGTGGTAGAGGCAGATTATCTGGAATCACTGCCGCATTAAGTTTATTAG
>CAXBWG010000149.1:0-3939 GCA_963979105.1 uncultured bacterium
ATGGCCATGTAGATGTATTGCTGTTATTTAAATCTATCGATAAATCAATGTTAGAAGCTGTAAGCTTAATAGGTTGGAACCTAGGTCATTTTGCAGCTCAAAATGGGCATGTAAATGTAATAAAATTTTTAAATGAGGCGCATATAGATTTAGATAAAAAAGATATGTTAGGTGAAACCCCTATGCTAATTGCTCATCAATTAAAACACTACAACTGTGTTCGAGAACTCATGTATAAGCCCTCTGCTTCAAACTGTAATATTTTATAAAAGGTGTCGGAGTCTTATGCGTAAAAGGTGCCAGAGTTAAGTTTGTATAAGAGTTATAATGTAACGTTTTTGTAATTATGTTTTTGTTTTATTTTATATTTATTTTTTGTTTTTTTAGTTGTTTTGTTGATTTAATGGTGAATTTTTATTAATAAAAAAAGAGTTCTGTAGTACTTTGGGTGTCTTATGTTAAATAAAACTCTTTCTAGTATTGTAACTACTTCTGTAGATGAGTTTGATAGTCTCGATTCTGAGTGTATTGAAGCCGTTATAGACAAGGCAATAAACGAAAAGAACTTAACTTTAATTTTCAAACTAATAAACTCGGATTCGGAATTAATGGATTTTCCAATTATAAATAAAATAATGGACAATTTAAATTTGGTAGTTGATGAGATTAACGAACAAGATAAATTTTTTGTTTATAACTGTTTGTTAGCTATTAAAGATGTAAAAAATATAGACTTAAGTAATAGTAATTTTAATGAGTATACGAGTTTATCTCACTTAATTTTAAATGCAGTTGAATTAAATTGCTTAGAGTTATTTGAAAGTTGTATTAATAGTGAGGGCTTTTTTCAATGCTACCAAGATAGTTCCGATAAAAAATTATATTTTCTAGCAATAGCAGAAGCTCAAAAAAATAATAATAAAGTAATGGAATATTGTCTTTGTTTAATTGCAGAGTTAATAGGAATTAAATTAGATTGTGATGCGAGTAGTTTGTCTGTGATACCGTTAAATAACCCTCATTCAAATTTGTATTGGAACAACACAAATATGCTTATAAAAATATTAAATTTTTCATTTGATAATGATGCAGAAAAAGAAGGGGTACGTTTTGAAAGCTTTTTAAATGGAATAGTAGCGACTCTTGAAAATAACAAAAATAAATTTTCTTATGTTGAATTGACTACACTAATATCTGATGCATTTTCTAATACTCCTAAAATTTATTCTCAAGCAGATATGTTAAATGAGCATTTAAATGAAATTATTGATTATGCATTAGCGTCTAAAGATAAACAACTTGTAGCCTATATAGCTAATACTCCGGGTGTATGTTTTAAGAAAACAACTTTAGAAAAGATTACAAAATTGTTACATGGTTTTCCAAGTTTAAGCTTAATACATAAAATAGGATTAACTGGAAAACTTAATGCGTATAATTCTGGCGATTTAGGTGAGATATTAAAAGGGTTATATTTAAAAGAAAGCCAGGGGTTAACGGTTCAGGCAAAAGAAGATAAAACTGTATTTAGTATTGTGTCAGGATATGTAAAAGATAATTTTTTATCTGGAAGCGGTAAAATTAAAAAAAGCAGTAAATGAAAAAAGAGATTTCACATCTGATTTCAATAAAAAAAAATGATATACTAAATGTGCTATGACTAAAAATATAAATGAACGAAATGAACTATCTAATATAAAATCTTATTCACCCGGTGATTCTATAGAGGCTATTAAGAAAAAATATCAGTTAGAAAATGTAACTAAATTAGCATCAAATGAAAATCCTTTGGGATCTGCTACAGACTTTAATCAATTAAAATCTGCATATGAAAATGCTTATTTATATCCCGATAGTTTAACGCATAGATTACCAACCTTACTTGCTCAAAAACATAATATAGATGAGGCCTCTATTATTTTGGGAAATGGAAGTGATGAAATTTTTCAATTATTAGCATTAGCTTATTTAGAACCAGGCTTAGACGTAATTTGTCCAGAATACACATTTAGTGTGTATGAATCTGTTACTCAATTAATGGGTGCTAGATATATTAAAGTTGCTATGCGCGATTTTAATACCAATTTAGATGCTATATTAGATCGAATTACTGCTAAAACAAGACTAATATTTATTGCAAATCCAAACAATCCAACAGGAACATTTATTACCCATGATGCACTAAATGCATTTTTAAAACGTGTTCCAGAATCTGTTATTGTGGTGCTAGATGAAGCCTACAAAGAGTATGTTCAAGTTGAAGATGTAAATTCTAATATTAAGTTACTGCAAACCTATTCTAATCTTGTTATAACTCGTACGTTTTCTAAACTATATGGCCTAGCAGGTATGCGTATTGGTTATGGGCTAGCATCTGCAGCTATTATAGGTATATTACAAAAAATAAGACCTCCGTTTAATGTAAATTCGTTAGCTTTAGATGCAGCTAGTTATGCGTTAGATAATTCATCTTTTGTTGCACAATCAAATAAACTTAATCAAGAAGGGATTAGCCAGTATAAACAGGCTAGTTTAAATTGGCCGGTAATTTTGTTAAAAACTCAGGCTAATTTTGTATGTATATTACTTAGTAAAAATACAGCTCAACAGGCCTATAATGCATGTATAAAAGCTGGGTTAATTATACGAAAATTAAATTCGTTTGGGTTAGATAACGGCATTCGGATAACAATAGGCACTAAACAGCAAAATCAATTATGTATTAATTGTTTAAATGAATTATTTAATAAGGAGTAGAAAATGACAAAAGTATTACAAAAAACAGCACTTTATAACGCCTACAAGCAAGCAGGTGCTAGATGTATTGAATTTGCAGGATACGAAAGGCCAGCGTGGTTTAGCTCTATGAAAGAAGAGCATTTGGCAGTAAGAGAAAATGCAGGTGTATTTGATATTTCTCATATGGGAATTTTTCATGTTTGGGGTGCGGGATCAGATGCATTTATGCAAAAATTATCGACCAATAGTGTGTCTAAAGCGTTAAATTCTAAAATGATATATTCGATGTTTTTAAATGAATCAGGCATGATATTAGATGATGTTATGTTTGGAAAATTTAATGATATTTGGCATTTAATAGTAAATGGGTCTAATAAAGACAAAATTGCTAATTGGATGCAAGCTCAAAAACCAGCAGATGTTGAGATAAAGCAAAAAAATAGTACTCATAGTTTAATTGCAGTACAAGGCCAAAACGCAGCAGATATATTAGATAACCTACTAGATAGCCCTGTTTCTGAAATTGGTCGATTTAATATTGCCTCAACTCAATTTAATTCTGTCGATGTATTAGCGTGTAGAACGGGTTATACAGGAGAAGATGGGTTTGAGCTAATGATTGCCCATAGCGAAGTTGAAACATTATTTAATACATTAATTGAAAACGAAGTTACACCATGCGGGTTGGCCGCACGTGATACCCTACGTATTGAGTTTGGTCTACCTTTATATGGCCAAGAGTTATCTGAACAAATTCACCCGCTAATGACACGTTACAAATGGGTTGTAAAATTCGATGAAGATTTTATTGGAAAACAAGCGTTATTAAAATTAAAAGAACACGATCATTTACAAGCAGTAGGCCTAGAATTAGCAGAACCTTTAATAGCTAGACCAAACTATAAAATTATTCAAGGTGGCTATGTAAGTTCCGGAACCTTATCTCCAATAACAGGAAAATCTGTTGCGCTAGCATTTGTACCAAAAAACTTAGCCATAATTGGAAGTGAGGTTGAAGTTGAAATTCGAAAGAAAAGCGTGGCAGCAAAAGTAGTAAAAGTTCCCTTTTTATAAAAAAAAAAATCAGGGGGAAAGGGGGGTGATAACTCCCCCCAAAAACTCAATCTCCCACATAACCCCACGCCCAATCACCCACCGTCCCCACCCAATTTCTCCCGGACAATAGGGAGATTTCCCCAT
>CAXBWG010000150.1:0-3938 GCA_963979105.1 uncultured bacterium
AGTTTGGATATAATAATGCAAGTTTAACAACTTCAGAATCAAGTCGTTTTGGGTGGGTTCGTAATCCTCTACAATCTAATTCAAAATCTGATTATGTTCGTATTGGATTAGGTGATAAATCCGATAGTAAAAAAATTAGACATAGGGTATTTGGAGAATCTCAATGGAAATTTAATGTATTTGTTCAGCCTAAGTCATTGGTTCGAATTGAGGGATTATCTAGATTTAAGCTGGTAAATTCATTAATTTATAGGGCAAAAAAATGCAAAACTAATCAGGGTATTATTAATGAGGTGTTTAAGTTAATACAAGACGAAAGTAAGTTTAATTCAATTGGAATTTATGTTAAAACCAGACCTACAACTTATGTTGAATTCAAAGCTATTGTAAAAGAAAGTCTTTTGAATTTGTTGCTAGAAAAAGTAGCGCTTAATAGTAGTGAAAGTAATAAGCAAGATTTAAAAAGTTTATTTGAAAATAAATGGGGAAACGTTTTTGAAAATCAATGGTACAAAAATACGTTTGATAATATAAACTGGTATTTAGAAAGTCCATTATCTTCTACTTTGAGTGTGTTAAGTCGTAATAAAAGACTAACAGATAACTCAGATGAGTGTTCTAGAGGGGTTTTTAGGGCATTAAATAAATCGGGAGGGTGGCCATGTAGGCGAGATATGTGGCGGTATTGTTCAGAATGGTTGGTTTTAAAATTTGAATCAGGTCAGTTTAGTTTTGATGAGTGTAAGTCTATTTTTGAGTCAGCGCAGGTAGATGTAGGGAATGTGTTTTCAGGATCAGGTTTTGACGATATTCAAGGTGTGAATACTGACCAACGTAGCGAGGTAAGTGAGGCAGAATCATCAAGTGAATTAGACTTTACGCTTGAGGATGAATTAAGCGTTTTAAGTAATAATACGGATATTAGTAGCGAGGATTTGGGACGTTATTATAGCTCTGTTTGGGATAAATTTAGAGTTATTTTAAATAAAGTTGATTTTAATGATAGTTTGAATAGTTGGATTAAAGCTAAATTTGAGTTTTATCATTATATTTGGGATACTTCTCAACGACCAGAAGTGCAATCGGAATTAATTTGTATGCTTTATGATGCTTATCCTGAAGAGTCTGAAGATAAAATTCAAGATAAAAATAGTTTTCCAATGCCATATGCAATGACAGCATTAAATTCTACAATGGAGGCCTTTAATGAGTGGTGTAGAGATCAAAGTTATTATGGGAATAAAATAATTCCTAATATAGCTACTACAGGAAGTTTATATTTTGAATCTCTTGGGGCAACTGATAGTTTTATAAAAAATCGTTGGGCAACTTTGGTTCATTCTAATTCTTTGTTTGATGTAGAGGCGGATCAATTAATAAGAGATTATAAGCAATGTAATACTGATGAAAAGAAAACTATATTTTTTGATGAGTTACGTTTGTTTTTTAGTGAATTGATTTTGGAAAATATAAAATTAGAATTAGAATCAACCCATAGGGTTTTTCAAAGTTCAGAGATATCTAAATTGCTTAATATGTCTTTAAACCCTTATAAATGTAGAGTAAATGTTATTGTTACGGAATTTCATCCTAATAATGTGGCACAGTCGTTTCAGGGTAGACATCCTTTAGAATCATGGTTGCCAAGCTATATGCAACAGCGTCCAGAGTCTTTGTCTCAGCCGTTGGTTTTGGTGTTAGATTTAACGTGTAATACGATTTATGATGAGGAGGTACAGCATTTGTTAGCAGATAGCTCTTCTTGGATTGATAACGGCCAATTATCGATTGTTATGTTGCAAAGTAATACAAAATTTTCTCAAGGTGGATTAGATTTTCTTAGTGGGGCACAATTGTATTTTCATGGAAATCAGTCACGATTTTCAAAATTTTATCGTAAAAAATTATCCCAGTATCAGGTGCCGTTTGATACTACGACTCAACGGTTTTTTTCAGAGTTTAAAGCATCAGATTTAGAGCAACGATTTTTGGAGTTAATAAGAGGTGCAAGACTACGGTTTTTACGTAAACTAGATGATGAGTTAAGTCGAATTCCAGTGCCTCGAGATGATCTTTTAATTGTTCCTGCTACAACTACGGATCGTAATTTGGTAGTAGTGGCATTAAATTTAAATGAATCTAATTTTGTTAATTTATTTTCTCATAAGTTACCTTCAGAGAAAGAATTTACTGATTTTGTAACAAATTTAGTTCAAGATGTTGCATCTCCTTTGATGGACTTACGGCGTATTAAAGCATCAAAACGACAAAGTATTGGGTTTGTAAACCCAAGCATAAATGATTGCGGTAGGTCTATTAGACTTACGTGTGGGGTTGGAGATGAAGCTGATTTAGATGCGCTGGTAACGCTTATTTCAGATTTAAATATAGCCTTATATTTGTGTCCAGATTTATATAAGTTAGTTACCGATGGTAGTATATTTTCTAAATGGAAAAATAGTTGGCTGGAGATAGAAAAGCAAATTTCATCTTGTTTAGAAGGTGACTCTCTTTTTATTGGTGCGACTAAAGACTGGACTATTTTTTATCAGCAATTAAATTTTGAAAAACAGATTTATGTTAACTCTCGCCAAACTCAAAAAAAATATTTACTGAGTTATAATAATCCAGAAAAAATAGGACATTTATCTTTAGATGATATATCTAATTTATTTTTAATTGATTTTGCTTGGCATAAAAGTAGATGTTTTGATAACGTATTGGCGTTTTCAATATTTAATAGTGTCTCTAAGGAACTAGTGTCTTCTTCGTGTTTTGATAAATTTTCTCAGGATTTTGATTATATAGAAGATGATTCTTTTATTTTTAAAACAGGGATTCATAATGGGTGTATGCGCTCTCCTGATGGGATTTATGAAGAAATGTCGTTTTCGTTTTGTTCTGATGAGGGGTATATTGAGATGAATGCGAGTGTAGAAAGAGTGTGTTCTGATAGTAATGTAGATAAATCTACAATTATTGAATTTACAGAAGATACTATTTTATTTAAACATAAAAACTCAGTCGATAAGGCGTCTCTTTTTTGGATTTCAGATAAATTAGCTATGTGTTATATGGTAAAAGTGGGAGAGTGTATTGGAGAGGTTTTTCATGATTCAGGTAAGGATTATTTGTTATTTGAGTATATTTAGTTAACAGCTAGATGATTTTTTAAAAATTAATTTTTTTAATTTTTTTCTATATTTTTTTCCTTTTAATTCATTTAAAATTAATTCATTGAATTCGTCTTTGTCTTTGTCTTTGGTTATTTTTGATTCGGGGTTTTTTTTAATAAAAGTTTGAATATGCTCATTTTTAATTAAGCATGGTTCTTTTGCATAGTTAGCTGAATATTTATCTTTTAAAATATCGCTATAGCTTGTTAAAAGAGGGTGCCAATCATTCCAATTAATTTCTAAACTTGGATTATCAATCATTAGTTTTATCATATCTTCAACAATTTCAAATCGCATTGCTTCTGAGATAAGAAAGGCTATAGGGTATAGGTGGTCTTGATCTAGTTTGGGAGTTTTTTTAAATTTTTCTAATATTGTTAATACCTCATTGAATGTGAATTCATTTTTTTTGTCTTTACTTGGATATTCTATATTTTCAAATCCAATATAATCGGATTTGTTTTTTCTTGGATTTATATTTCGATAACCAACTAGATACCCGTTAGATTTTCCTGTTGATGGATTTAGTAGGATTTCAGGGAGTATTTGAGTTGGATTTTTGCTTTGTTTAAGTTGTATTGCAATAGCGTGTAACGGTTTTTCTTCTGGAGGGTTTTTGGTATCAGCTTTTTCTTGTGTTTTAATTTTTTTTTTGTTGTTGTGGCTAAGGTTATTTTGCTCTTTTAGATTTTTAGATTTTTGCTCTGATTTATTTTTAATTTCTTTCAGGGCTAGTTTATCTTTAAGTTCTCGTAGATTTTG
>CAXBWG010000151.1:0-3909 GCA_963979105.1 uncultured bacterium
AATGCCATTTGTGTTATTTTATCTGCTGATGCATGGATAGATCCTGTAGATAAATTTCAAGATATCATCTTAAAAGCAGTAGAAGAAGTTAAAGCAAACGATTCAGTAGTAACCATTGGAATTAAACCAACGTCAGCACATACAGGTTACGGGTACATCGAAACAAAACAAAGTAATCAAGACTGCATGGATGTTATTTCATTTAAAGAAAAACCAACTAAACAAATAGCCCAGAACTATATTAAACAGTCTAACTATTTTTGGAACGCAGGAATATTTATTTGGAGTGCACAAAAAATAGTAAATTGTCTAAAAGAATATTTACCAAATCACTATAATATAATTAAAGAATTTACAGATAAAAATATAATATCGCCCACTGAAATAGCTCCTTATTATGAAAAATTAGACTCTATTTCTATAGATTATGCCATCATGGAAAAAATTGGATCAGAAATAAAACTAATTCCAGCAACATTTAAATGGGATGATATAGGCAACTGGGCATCGTTAGAAAATCACCTCCCAAAAGATGACTCAGGGAATGCAATAAAAGGAAAATTAGTTAGTTACAAAAGTTCTAATAACATTGTAGTTTCTAATAAAAAGCTGATCGCACTAGCAAATATCGACAATTTAATCATTGTAGAGTCAGATGATGCAATTTTAGTATTACCTAAAAATGATGATCAATCGATAAAGGCTCTTTATGAAAAACTCGACGACACATACAAATAGTTTTCATTTAATATTACAAACTAACTCTCCTGGTGAATTAGCCTCCTGGGTTAGCCCAATCGCTAAATACAGCAAAGCAACACATAAAAGTATATTCATCACCCTGTGCCTGGCACCTTGCCAATACGCTAGTGGTTATGAATATGAAGCCGCTAAATCTATTTCAGAAATAGATGAAGTATTTAAACCAAATGAAACTATAAAAATATGTTTTGGATTAAAAAAGTTTTCTAAAAAAGCTAATACAGGGGCCATACTCTGTTTAGGAGGTGACCCTCTTTATACACAGTTACTAAAATTCAAAACAAAATATTCTGCAAATATTTATACAGAACATAAAAAGAAACCAGGACTATTCTTTGATAATATTTTTTTCAAACATGAAATCGGAGATCTTATGCAGGCACGAGTTCAAAATTATTTATCAACACCTCAAAACATATATAAAAAATATAATTTAGAAAAAAAAGATTACATCTTATTTTTTCCAGGATCTAGGCCAAAACACTTCGAAGTATTTTCTGAAATGTGCCTAAAAATTGCAACACTCTTAATTCAAAATAACCCCTCAATCGATGTAATAATGCCACTAGCAACAACTATTCCAAAAGATCAAATAAAACTATTTAAAAACAAAATCACATCTCCCAGAATAAACATACTTACTGGCGATTCTCTAGATTTTATGAGCATTTCAAAATTAATGATTTCCCTACCCGGAACAAACACTGCAGAAGCCCTGTATATGCATCTGCCTATGATAACTTTAGTTCCATTTAACAGATTAGACTTGCTTGATGTAGATGGGCTACTAGGCTTACTATTAAAATTCCCTTATCTAGGCGGATTATTAAAAAAATTAATATTTCCACGCCTAATAAAAAAAATAAAATTTATCTCTTTACCAAATATTATTACAAAATCACTTATTGTTCCTGAAATTAGAGATTTTATTAAAACAGAAAAAACTACAAAGTTAATTATAAACTTGCTAGCTAATCAAAAAAGACTTAACGAAATTAAAACAAACCTAAAAAATGTAAAACATACGATAGATGTAGAAAAAAAAATATTAGATAAAATTATATACTATGTATCTATTTAGATAAAATTAATTTACTCGTAGGATAAGCAAGGTCCATAAAGCTACTAGTTTTATGAAGATCTAAAATGCTTTCCCATAATAATGTTTCTGAGCCTCTTCTGTTTTTAGGATTACACAAATATCGAATAGTTAAATTTATACCACTATCTTTAGCTTGAGTATAAATAATTGGTGTAACATTAGAATAAGATACTAAAAGATTCTTTTTTGCTCGTTTCATATCTTTTTTAATAACTAATAAATCATCTTCTAACAAAGTTTCTACTAAAACTTGCAACTTATCTTTTGCTAATTTCCAATTACTATCGAAAGTAAGCAGTACATTAACTTCATTCCAAATCCAATTAAATCCTTTATTATAATTAAATAATGAATCATTTAAAATTTTAGCAGATGGAATATGCACAATTCTGCCCGTACTTTGATCTGCATCTACCCAGTTTCCAATTTCTAATACCGTGAAATGCAAAAAAGATATTTCTAATACATCTCCCTGAATATCTCCAAGTTGAATTCTATCCCCCAAAATAAATGGTTTTTTTACACTAATATATATATAACCCGCTACATCGCTAATAATATCTTTTAAAGCAATGGCAAGACCTGCTGTAATTAATCCTAAAAAAGTAGAAATAGATTGAAACACAGAAAACCAGATCTGAACAAATATAATAAGAAAAATAACATTTAAAATAACATTTTTTGCTTGATTTAATTTATAAGCAATGGAATCACTTTCTATCTTTTCATTAATAAACTTAGATAATTGTAATTTTATTATCGATACAATATATATAATACCAATTGTTACAATTATTTTAATAACAGTTTCATTAACAGAAAATATAGTTAAAAAATCATTTAGTTTTTCCATATAAAATATATTATACCAAAATTCTCGAATAGTTTTACATGTGTTTTTTAAATAGGTATACTTGCTAAATGAATTTAACAACAATTACTAAACCAAATCAAATATTTAACGACACACTATTTAAGTCATTTTTAGAAATTTGCGCAAGAACAACAATATCTCCTATTTTAAATGCAACATTTGTCATTAAAAAAAACAATAAACATTATTATTTAAGTAATCAAAAACAAAGCTCTCTGTATTATGAAATATGTATAAACCAAAATTCTAAATTAGAAGAAATCATTTTACTAATCAAAATAAACAACATGCACTTATTAACTACCTTAGAAAAAACTAATTTAATAACTATTGCATCCCAACACGTTTCTTATAAAGAGTGCTGTGAGCTATTAAAACAACTTAATTTAGCAGCGCAAGAACAAATAGTTAGGCAATGCATAAAAATAAATAAGTTTCCCGATGAGTTATTAAATAAATTTAATGAAAATTATAGTATTTCTATTAAGCAACTTTTTTATTATGATAGATTTGAAAATCAATTTTTAAAATGGTATTCAACACACATAATAGATCCATTTAAATTATCATTTTCTCAGTTCAACAATTTTCTTGATCAGTTATATAATTTAAAAAACAGATCAATACAAGAATTCGAATCATGTATAGACAGAATCAATAAAATCGATAAAACACAAAAAGATATTCAAATTAAATTAAGGCAAACAATTTACAAATCTTCATTTCCAACACTATATAAAGCAAACAAACTAATGGAAGAAAAAATTACAGAATTAAATCTACCAGATAAAATTTCTATATCTTGGGATAAATCATTAGAAAACAAACAACTCAACATATGCATTACTTGTAATAAAAAAGAAGATATGAAACTATTAGATTCTTTAAAAGAAAAGCAATCTAAGTTAAATAATTTATTAAATAATTTTGGTTATGAAAACAGTTAAAAAAGCAATAATTGAATCCTCGCAAGCAAACTCAAAGCTAATTTCTGCTTTAGAAAAAGCAAATATCAACTATGAAATTAGCGATAAAAACCCACCCACAAAATCTTACAGGCAAGGCAAACAAGACTTGCATTTCACTTCCAAAAAAGGCGACGTCATGGACACTTGCGCTACAATAAGCAACAAATATATTTGTTGTAATGTTAAAGTAATTAAATCTGTTA
>CAXBWG010000152.1:0-3844 GCA_963979105.1 uncultured bacterium
TAGAAAAGTTGGGAAACATGTTAGCGCGTATGGAAAATAAGGAATCGTCTCAATCTAGCGTAGAGGATTTGTCTTCTTCTGTTATGACATCGCTTGCTGGTGTTAAAGACAACGTTGTAGCTGTTATAGACACAGTGTCTCCTTATTTAGGAGAGGCATCTGATATTGTAGCAGAAGGTGCAGATACTATATTGGCTAATGTGCCGTTTTATAATCAGTTAGAAGGCGCGGCACAAGTTTTAGTTCATTGGGGGAAGGCAGGCTACAGTGCGTCGCAATTAAAACAATTTGCAGAAGTTACAAATAAAGTTACAACGCTAAATACATTTGGGACTGCCTCTAATGTAGAGGGAGGTCCAGCTGAATTACAAGATAGTATAGATGCGTTTGCAAACTATATGAAAACACAAGGTAATGTGAGTAAGGAATTGTTACATGCAGCGTTTTCCTTAGCGAATGTGATATCTCCTCCAGGTATAAAAATTGGAAAGTTAATGTCGAAGGTAAATGATGTGTTTAGTTTAGGTGATGTTTCTGAAGAAAAAATGAAAGAAATTTCTAAAGAAGTTAGCTCGATTAACGACGATTTTGCATCTTTAAGTACAGGTACAAATGCAGATATTGCTGTTCGTAATAAAGAAATCGAGGCAAAGACAGCGTCATTTTTACATCGGTTAGATGTTGGGGATTTAAATCAAATAGAAGATAAACAGTTAGATGCAAGCGATCCTAAATCAATGGTAGTAACGTTTTATAAAGTTGCACAATCCTATCAGGATTTAGCTTTTTCTGGGGCGTCTTCTGATCAGATTTCGTCTGTGATTAAACAGCGTTATAAAACATTAAATTAGTTATATAAGGGTTAATAAGTAACTTTAATTTAAATAAACTGTTAGTTTTTCAACAGAAATCAAAGATAATTTTATCTATATTTTTCTTAGGAATAAATACAGATACAAGTTTTGGCGTTTTTTTTACGTAAGGTGTAAGTGAGGGGAACCATTATACTTATTTTTTAACATAGATTGCAGTATGTAATTTTGTGTTAACTTAATTAATTATTTTTTTAATGTTTATAAAGATGTTAAAAATGGTAAAATAAAGTATAAAAAAATATAAATTGGAGTTTTTGTGACATTTGGTAGTATATCAACTGGGGGAGCTAGTGGGGCTGGAAGTAACTCTTATAGTAATGACCAGATTAACAATGCAGTTAATAGGTCTAAGGAGGCACGGAAAAAGTCTTATGATAGGACAAAATGGAGTGCGATAAAAGATAAAATAGAATTGCTTGTAAAGAAAAAAAAAGAAGTGGGTAACTTCTCGAAAACTAACCTAACTAAGGCCGAAATTATAGAGTTAGATAAAAAATTAAAAAAATTATTTGGATATGCAAAGGGCTCTTTGGAAACACATAGGTTCGGGTGTATTAATCCTTTTAGGTCTAAAGAAATTCATTCAGTTGGGTCTAGTTGGCGTAGGGAGTTTTCAGATTCAGGGGTTTCTTTGTCTCAAGATCAGGTTTTAGATGAGTATGTTAAATTTTATAATGAGGTACAAAGCATTTATAATTTGGTTGAGCCTTTATACCCAGAGGATGAGTTAAACCATTTAAAGGAGACATTAACTTATTTGAAAGACAATAAAATAGACATGTTATTAAAAGAGCGAGTAGAAAGTGATAAGTTTTTAGAAAAAGTTGTAAAAAAAGATGCGTATAAATATATGTGGGATAAATCTGGGGTGAGAAAAAAAATGGGTGCATTTATGCGTCCAGGTAAAACCCCTTATGAAAAAATAACAAGACGATTAACTAGAATAAGTGCGTTTAAATCTCAGTTAGAAAAAATGAAGCGAAACATATCAGATGGTAAGCTAAAAGAGTCTTTTGAGCAAAAAATTAAAACATGTAATCAGGTTGCAACTGTTCATTTGGATGCGTATTTTAAAGATTCTAAAGTTACGTATGATGATATAGCCTCTGAGGATTCTTGGCGTAATATGTTTGGTGCGTTAAATAGTTTAGGTGATGATGTAAAAAAAATTAGTACCACGTATGCTCCTAAATTTGATTATGATATAAAAAATGATGCGTTATTACAGACACTCATGACCAATACCATTGATAATAGTTTAACTTCTGAATTAGAAATTGTTATTGCGAGTACTAAAACAGTTAAAAATAAAATAACCGACATGAAACAAGTCTGTCGAGACTTCATTGATGAGTATACAACACCTAAATTTAAAATTATAAAAACGTTACCTCAGTATTCGTCTACTATGGCTCAAGATGAATTTTTAAATTTATTTGAACGCATTTATCCAGAGTTCCAAGAGTTTATTACGCGTGTTCAAAAAACGTATAAAGACCAAGTAGTAACTTTATTTAATGAGAATTCTAGCCAACCTGTTAACTTAGACAAGTTAATAGAAGAGTGTGGTTTTAAAGGGTTAAAAGTAGTTAATGGAAGCGTTCAGGAAAATACATATGGTAAGGGTATGACGGATGTAAGGTTACGTTGTGATTTAAATCAGGGGTATTCACAAACTCCATTAAGTACGTTAATTGGAAGACATACAAAAGGATCCATAGCGGTGGAAGCTGGTTCAGTAAGCTCTTTTAATTCTCAGATACCAGAACTTACAGCTATAGAAGATGATCAGTTTAAGGCTGGGTTAAAAAACTCTAAAATATGTTTAGAATCTCGAATTGCAACCTTAAAAACAAATTCAGATTTTTCATTTGATAGAACTATTAATGGGTGGCGTGAGTCTGAGCCTAGATTAGCTGGCTCCTTTGGATTGTCTACGACAGCAGGAAACACGGTGGTAACTAAATTAGCGAGTAAATTGAAAGGTTATACATATCAACGGCTAAATTCACCGGTAAAGCCATTTAAAGATTATGATACAGCTTTATTGGAGGATATTTTAGTCGATTATTTTACTCAATATGAAAAATTAAAATCAAGTGGCGAGGACTTAGTAAATCTTAAAAAGAAAGCATTTACTGCTATGCAGTCTAATTTTGAAGACTTTGAAGACTTTGCTGGCTTTGGAAATTTAAAAGCCTATTTTAAAAAGGCTTTAAATGATTATGATGACGATATTAAAGCGGATATTACGAATGAATTAGGGAGAACAGATTCTGAAAAGTTGTTATCCGAAATTATTGAGCCTTTAGGGTCGGTAGAAGATATTATGGTTAAATTATTTGATTTTTCTAAAGAAGAGGTATCTTATGGTTCTATTAAAATTAAAGACATTATTGGTATTGATAGAGGCAAATTTAATACGCCTCTACAAAACATTTATACTTATGTAGAAGAAAAAATAGATGAACCCGATAGTATTTTAAATTCAGATAGAAAAGTTGAGTTAAAAAACAAATTTCAAGAAATGTTGTTAGAAGACATAGATGTGTCTAAGTATGTTTATGCGGCTGATTTTTGTAATCGGTATGCGCAGCAACTTGTAACTATTGTTCAAGAGTCGTTGTTATCTGGTATGAAGAGCGCACAAATTGAGGGTGGGCGTGTTGACACCTATGCTTATAGACGTTTAAGTAATGCTGAGAAATTTTTATGTCATAAAGAAGTTAATAGCAAATTTACTAGTTCTATAGATGCACCGTTAGGTGGTATTAAAGACATTAAACAAGAAGATTTTGGTGCGGTAATTACCGCTGTAACAAACGGAGATCCTAATAGTGAGTTGTTAGGTTTGATGTCGTTTTATGCTACTTCTCAAAACAAAATAGATTTTGAGAAGTTTCAAGCCCCCTTAAACAAATTAAAACCCTTCGTTGAAAAGATTGATGGGATTTTAGAGTTAAAGAAAA
>CAXBWG010000153.1:0-3832 GCA_963979105.1 uncultured bacterium
GCCATCTAAGCCATCACATAAATTTACAGCATTTACCATTCCCAAAAACCAAAATATCCAGACAAATAAAACTAAAAAATATGAAATAGATCCTACTTGAATACTAGAAAACATAGACAAGCTATTTAATTGAGCTGAAGTTGCAATAAATAATACAACACCAACTAATAACTGAGTTGGTAACTTAATATACCAATTTAAGTTTAAACTGTCATCGAGGGTACCTAAAACCCATATTAAAAATGCCCCAATAAAATACCAACTTGAAACATCTGTATAAGTATTTGTTGCCAGCAACGTAATAAAAATCGTAAAAACAAATCCAACACCCCCAAATCTAGGAATTGCCTTTTTATGTTGTTTTCTTGATGAGTTTGGTTGATCTAAAAATAAAGAAAAATTAAAAAACTTTAATAAAACTCTAAGCGCAATTACAGATAAACTAAATCCTAATAAAATACTTATTACTAACTTAACCATTTATTAAATTATAATTGAGGAACTTAATCTACAAAAGAGTTTTTATAATATTTAAATTAAAGGTATATTTTCTCAATATACCTAAGACCTAATTACCCCCATTTATATTTTAAAATTAACCAACACTTTCTTCTCTTTACTTTAAAAAATCAATAAAATAGTATACATTAATTTTATGTTTGATTTAAACTACCTTAAAGAAAACTTTCATTCATTTAAAACTAACACCCCATTTTCTCATTGTGTTATTGATAACTTTTTTCCAGCGGAACTTGCAACACACCTATCTGGTGAATTTCCAGACTTTGATGATCCAAAATGGCATCAATATAATAACCAAATTGAAATTAAAAAGGTATCTAATAATTGGAATATATTTCCTAAAACTACCTATAAAACATTTACATATCTAAATTCACCCGAATTTACATCCTTACTATCTGAACTAACAGGAATAGATGTGTTATTGCCAGACCCTGGACTAAATGGTGGTGGTTGGCACATTCATGCAAATGGAGGAAAACTAAATCCTCATCTAGATTATTCGCTTCATCCAAAAATTCCATATCAGCGTAAAGTTAATCTAATTGTTTATTTACAACCAGATTGGCAAGAGTCTTGGGGTGGGCATTTAGGACTATATAAACATGATGACGCTAAAAAAGGTCCTGGAAAGTTAGTTCATGAAATTGAACCAAAATTTAATCGTGCAGTATTTTTTGATACTACTATGGATAGCTGGCATGGATTATGTAGAGAAGTTACTACACCTACTGGGATTTGTCGTAAAAGCATGGCAATTTATTACTTAACAACGCCTCCAAAAGATGTTGATACACGTGGAAAAGCGTTATTTGCACCTACCAAAGAACAAGAAAACGACTCAGAAGTATTAGATTTAATTAATAAACGATCTAATATTAATACTGCGGATTCTGTTTATAAAAAATAATAATTAATTATATTATTTGAAAAATATTAACTATATTTTCTTATCTAAATAGGTAATATCCATTGATTAAATTACCCATTTCTAACTATAATAAGAGTTCAATTATGTCTAAAATAGCACTTATTACAGGGATAACCGGTCAAGATGGTTCTTATTTAGCAGAACTCTTATTAAAAAAAGGCTATACTGTTCATGGTATTATCCGACGTGCAAGTTCATTTAATACTCAGCGTATTGATCATATTTATAAAGACCCTCATCTTCCAGATAGAAATTTAATTCTACATTATGGAGATATGTCTGATGCAAGTAATATAAGTAGAATCATTGAAAAAATAAAACCAACAGAAATTTATAATTTAGCTGCTCAATCACATGTGCAAGTATCGTTTGAAGTACCCGAATACACAGCTCAAACAGATGCAATTGGAACCCTACGACTTCTTGATGCAATAAAAGATATGCAAATTCCTGTACGGTTTTATCAGGCATCGACATCTGAAATGTATGGAAAAGTTCAGGCTGTTCCGCAATCTGAAACAACGCCATTTTATCCACGTTCACCTTATGGAGCTGCCAAAGTATATGCTCATTGGATTACAGTAAACTATAGAGAAGCCTATAAGCTTCATGCCTCTAGTGGGATTTTATTTAATCATGAATCACCGCGTCGAGGTAAAACCTTTGTGACTCGAAAAATCACTCAAGCTGCTGCGAAAATAAAATTAGGCTTGCAAGACTGTTTATATATGGGAAATTTAGATGCTAAACGCGATTGGGGATATGCACCAGAATATGTAGAAGCCATGTGGTTAATGCTTCAGCAAGAAACAGCAGATGATTATGTAATTGCAACTGGGCAAACACATACTGTACGAGAATTTATAGAAAAATCGTTTTCATTATTAGATATCTCTATTAAATGGGAAGGAACGGGTGTAAATGAAAAAGGAATTGATGCAAAAACCGGACATGCTATTATTAAAATAGATCCTAAATACTTTCGTCCTACTGAAGTTGAATTACTTATAGGAGACCCTGCAAAAGCCATTAATAAACTAGGATGGAAACCCAAAGTTACTTTTGAAAAATTAGTCGAAATTATGATTCAAGCAGATTACGATGACATTAGCAAAAAACACACCTCTAGATAAAAACGCAAAAATTTATATTGCTGGACATAAAGGTCTTGTCGGGTCTGCTATTTTAAAATTTTATCTAGCAAAAGGTTTTACAAATATTATTACAAAAACTCACTCAGAATGTGATTTAGTAGATACAGCCCAGGTAGAAAATTTATTTAAAACGTATAAACCCGATTATGTATTTTGTGCAGCTGCTAAAGTGGGTGGAATTCATGCAAATAATACTTATAAAGCAAGTTTTATTTATGAAAATATTATGATTCAAACCAATATTATTCACCAAAGTTATTTACATAACGTAAAAAAATTACTTTTTTTAGGAAGTTCATGTATTTATCCTAAATTTTCAGCTCAACCTATTAAAGAAGAAAGTTTATTAACAGGCGCACTAGAACAAACAAACGATGCTTACGCTGTTGCCAAAATTGCCGGCATTAAAATGTGTCAGTCATACAACGATCAATATGGAACCAACTTTATTTCTGTAATGCCTACAAATATGTATGGACCTAACGATAACTACGATTTAAAAAACTCTCATGTATTACCTGCACTTATTCGCAAATTTCATGAAGCAAAAGAAACTAATAGCCCAACTGTAACATTATGGGGAACAGGCAAGGCATTACGTGAGTTTTTATATGCAGATGATTGTGCACATGCATGTCATTTTTTAATGGAAAATTACCAAGCCTCTGACATTATTAATGTAGGAACGGGAACGGATCAGTCTATTTTAGATCTTGCTATGAAAATAAAATCTATTGTTGGTTACGAAGGTAACATAGAATTTGATTCATCTATGCCAGATGGAACACCAAAAAAACAATTAGATGTTACAAAACTATTTAATTTAGGCTGGAATCCAACAACTTCTTTAGAAGATGGAATTAAACTAGCCTACAAAGATTTTCTGTCAACATATCCTCGATAATTTGTTGTAACAAAAAACAAAAATAGCTACACTTAAATTAATGGCCATTTTAGTAACAGGTGCTGCTGGATTTATTGGATCACATTTATGTGATTTTTTGTTATCTAACAATGAAACTGTTATTGGACTAGATAATTTTAACGATTTTTATGCCCCTGAAATAAAAAAAACGTATATTCAAACTGCAACAGAACATGAAAAGTTTACATTAATAGAAGGATCTATTCTTGATAGACCTCTTTTAACTGATACTTTTTCATCTAACACAATTCATGCAATTATTCATTTAGCAGCCTATGCCGGAGTTAGACCTTCGATTGA
>CAXBWG010000154.1:0-3815 GCA_963979105.1 uncultured bacterium
CCCACACTATCTACACTAAAGAACTTAATTGTAGTTGTTTGGCTTACAATAATTGAACTAGAATATTGTTGAGACTGAATGGTAGGTGTACTGCCATCTAACGTATAATAAATATTTACGGCATTTAGATTAGATAATTCTACCACTTTATTTCTATCATACACCCCACTTTCAACAGACGATGACGTTTGTAAAGCAACCCCTGAATTTTGTGCATAACTAGAAAATGTTAACGAAAACATTACGATTAAAATAGGCAAAAAGTACGTTAACTTATGTGCTGCATAAGCTAACAAATTAAATTCTCCCCTTTTGTTTTTAATGATCATAATTATAGCCCTACTGTTAACCCAACTCGATATGTATCGTTAAAAACACTATTGGGTTTATATGAAAAATCTAATTCAAATAAATTTGAATTTACACTTAGTCCAATTGAAAAATCATGAATATCAGATACATTTTCTTTTCCAAGATACAAATAAAGTTTTTCATGTAATTTAAGCGACGTTCCAGCAGAAAAATTTATTGAATCATCATTTAAATAAATTAAATCAAAATAATAACTACAGCTCTTTCTAAATATACTTGGAGAATAAACAAGACCAATGCGATCGATACGCCTCATATGTGCTTTTTGATTGATGTATTTTGCTTTAGTTAGTGAAATATTAGAACTACTTGCGCCTAAACTTAATCTGGAACTAAAAATATATTGAACACCAATATCTAATGCAAGCTGATTGGCACTATGAAGATATAACTTATCTTGAATATATTTAGTCGTAAATCCTAAATTTAACTTATTCATTTTTTTTGCATAAGTTAAATGCAATGACGAACTTTTATTTTCTATTGTTCCAGAAGATCCGCCTTGCTTATCTGAAACTGTAGTAATTAAATAGTTTCCATAATCTAAAAATGTGTAACTAAAGGCAATATTTCCAAATCTAAATGACTTTAAAAGTCGTATTTGTTTATACTGAATATCTTCAACATAATTAAATAGTTGAGCTGAAACAGAAAAATTTGTATTTAATGAAATTGCTGCAGGATTTACAAACAAAGCGTCTTTTTCGGGTAATGCTGTTACACAATTACTTAATGCTTCAGCTTTTACAGTGCTAATTAACTCTACAAAACTCATAGAATAAGTACCCGTGGAGGCGTGCGCTGGTAAACATAAAAAAAATATGCAAATTGGTATAAATATCCAACGAAAATTTGTCTTCATATGTTGTAACCTAATTAGAAATATTTTGTAGTTATTATATATATACCCACTTCGTGCTTAATTTAAACATTTTTTTTATATTTTTCTCTTTAATTCTTTCTTTGAAATTCTAGATATAATTCGTTATGATAAATACATTGTGAAACAACTCCTAAAAAATCATTTAAAAAACCAAAAAAGTAACTACATAATTTTAGTTGTTGCACTACTATTTTCCACCTATTATTCAACACTAAATATATGTAACATCAACGAAAGTTTAATTGAAAAGAATTATAACAATTTAAAATCCGAAATTACTCATCAGCGGTTTCACATGAAAAAAATTCTTAATTCAACCGAACTATTAGCCTCAAATAAAACAACACTAGAGTCGTTAATGTTAATCACTAATCAACCTAGCATATCTCATAATGAATTAATTAAACTTACTTCTAACTGGGTAACGTTATTTGCAGATTATATTTCTACTTCGCAATTAAATTCTGAAACAAATTTAAATTCTATGAAATCTTCGTATACGAAATTACTTTCTTTAGGAATTCGTTATAATTTAGATTTAGAAAAACATAACACCTTTAATGAAAAAAAAATTCCAAAATTTATTTGTAATAAAAAAGATATCTCATTATCTTATCCGCTTTTAAAAAACCCATTGTTCGATAAAAAACAATTTTTAATCGTACTATAATGGCATACACAGTAGGATTTGTTGGATTTGGAAATTTAGCCAAACGCCTTTATGCTGGATTTTCACCCTTATTTAAACAAGAAAATGTTACCGTTTTATATTCAGAACGATTTCCACTTACCCCCCCAATTAGCGATGTAACTCTTGTTAGTTTAACAGAATTATTAACACAATCTGATATTATAATTTTAGCTATAAAACCGCATCAACTTACAGATATTTTAGCTGAATTAAACACCGTAGATTGGAATCAAAAGTGCTTAGTTAGCCTATTAGCGGGCAAGTCCCTTTCAACAATAAGCGCTAAAATTAAAAACATAACTCATTTAATACGTGTCATGCCCAATACTAGTGCCGAGTTTAAAGAGTCTATGACGGTATATTCAACTTTAAAATCTACTTCTGATATTTATATTCAACGAATAGATACATTATTTAATAGTGTTGGAACATGCATAAAAACAGACGATTCAAAAATGGATTTATGTACTGGTTTATTTGGATCTGGCCCTGCATTTTTTTATGAGCTTTTGGCGGGAATGCAACGCTTTATGACAAAACAAGGCTTTAATGAAACCACATCTCGAACAATGATTAACCAACTTATGTTAGGAATTGCAACAAGTGTAAATAAACGACAAGATTCAATTGATACACTTATTAAAGAAATTAAATCTCCAAATGGAACAACGCAGGCCGGGCTTGAAAAAATGGAAGAGCTTAATTTAACCTCATTATTTGAAAACGTATTTAATGCCGCAAAAAACAGAGCAAAAGAATTGTCAGATGAATAACTTTAGCTTTACACTATAAGATATGGTTTATTTGTTACTTTATAAAGTTTTAAATTTTGTTTTTCAGGGATTATATCTGGCCCTTATTGTTAGAGTTTTATTATCTTGGATCCCTCATGATAGAGATCATCCTATTATAGCCTTTATTTATTCTACGACAGATCCTATATTACAACCTTTTCAAAATATTATTCCATCTTGGAAAATTGGGTTAGACCTATCTCCCATTCTTGCGTTTTTTGCACTGGGAATTATAAGAGATTTAATTTTCACGTTATTATTTTAACCCTTTTATTATTAACAGATTATTGATTACAATAAGTTAATGAGATCAATTGGATATATTTTAGCTACTAATCTTTCTCATGAAGGGATTTTACTTAAAGTTCAGGGTCAACTTATATCACTTCAAAAACGTTTTAATCCTAATTTATGTTTTATTAATTACAAAAACACAGATTCTTTTTTAGTTAAACTTATTGCATATTTCATTTTTGAGCTAAAAAGTTTATTTTTTCTTAGTCGTTATCCACTTATTTATATTCGATATAACCCCAAATCTATTATATTAAATGTTTTAATTTTATTCATGTCATGGATAAAACCTATTTATGTTGAACATAACACCTTATACAGCCCTGAACTTGCTTTTTTAAAACGCAAAAAAGAACTTTTTTTACATAAATTCACTTATTTTTTATATAGATTTTCAAATATCACGCATATTGGAGTTAACCAAGAACTTTGTAATCATCTAAAACACTCTAAATTAAATCAAATAATTTATGCACAAAACGGATACCTTTGTCCGTCTGATGAAACTATAGAAGAAGACAAACCTCTTTTGAAAAAACTTACTGAATTTAAAAAAAAGTTTAAATTTTGTGCTATTTTTTGTGGTAATGGTTATGCTTGGCATGGTGTAGAAGAGGTTATTTCTGAACTAAACAAATTTCCAGAAATTGGACTTGTTATAATAGGCCCCTTTAGCCTACCTCCTGCAACAAACATATTACATGTTTCGTTTTTAGAATCGGCTAGTTTAGCTAAAATTATTGAATCGTGTGATTTTGCAATTAGTACATTTCGATGGGAT
>CAXBWG010000155.1:0-3804 GCA_963979105.1 uncultured bacterium
CTAGTCAAAGACGACACGTCAACCCCAACACCGGTCGTGGCATTACCCTGAGGATCTAAATCCAAAAGCAAGACTTTATAATTTTCCACGCTTAAATAGGATGATAAATTTATAGCTGTAGTGGTTTTCCCAACTCCCCCTTTTTGATTAGCGATAGCGATAACATTTGTTTGGCGAGACATTAAAAACAATAATAACACCATTTTTTTTATTAGACAAAACGATGTTTAAGGTAACCTATAAAAGAAAAGTTTAAAAAATTTGAATAAGCTAAAGCAAAAAACAAAACAACTAAAGACGAAATCTAAAATCTTAAACAAGGAATAAATAAAAGATGTTTCACGTGAAACATGAGTAATATAAACACAAAAAAGCAAGGCGAAAGTAGCCGATACGCTAAATTAAAAAAAAAGGCAAAACAAGAATAAATTAGAAAAATTTAAAAAAGGAATTAAGCGGCACTGACAGGCTAACTAACCGCCCAGGCCAACCAACGAGAATTAAACAAGGCGAGAAAATCAAAGAAATTCTAGCAGGCATGAATGAGGCACGTGACTCAGTCCAAAAAAGAAGGATAGAGAATAAAAGAATTAATAAGCGAACTAGATCGAGCTAAAATACAAATTATAATTAATGAACACAATAAACAAAAAAGCAACGAACTATCTCATAAACAACTCAAAGCTATCGACAAAAACTATTCAAAAAAAATTAGAAGCACCCGATAACCACCCCCGTAAACATAGCTTACTCAATAACAGCCAGCCCATTGTTTCACGTGAAACATAACCACGCCATCAAACACAGACTACGCCTTGCGCCAATTAAGAATCCAGGAAATACAAAAAAACAAAAACCTAAAAGGAAAAGCTTTTAAAGATTAAAAAAGCTACACAAAAACACACATTAATTTATTAATTTATTTTTGGAATCACAGTACATATTCACATAAAATAAAAAAAGTAAATTTCCAAGAAAATCCAAACTTCACGTAAAAAAAAACTCATATCACACAAAAAAAAACAACTGGAACGACAAACTACTACATGCAAATCCAAATTAAATACAGGTAGGTTAATTATAGATCAAGGCAGCCATACATCAAACTATCATAACGCCCGCAACTAATAACATTTTAGTCTCATCAACCAATTGCAAAAGAGGATTCGCCGACCAACTTTAACCAAAAATAATATTAAATCACATAAATTTATAGAAAATTAAAACATAAAAAGAAAACCCAGCTATATATATGAATTAACTCAACAAAAATTTCAATATCACCATTCACCTATTTTCAGAAAGCAAGCGCAGGCCATAACCACGCTCAATTAGCCATGCTTAAATGACCGCTTGTATCCAAGCTAAAAAAAGTCTATATTTAAGTATACATCATGACAAACACAATAGCGCCAGTTAAACGAATCCAAACAGGAATTCCAGGGTTTGATCAACTCATATACGGAGGCCTTCCCTCAGGAAGAGCATACTTAGTCTCTGGTGAGCCTGGTACTGGAAAAACAATATTTTCTCTACAATTTTTACTTTCTGGCCTAAAGAAAGGGGAGTCTTGTGTGTTTATATCTATAGATGAAAAACCAGATCATATCATAGCAGACTGTGAAGCCCTAGGCTGGGATATTCAATCATATTTAAATTCAGGAATTTTAAACATACTCGACATAACTGAGCTTTTTAGAGGAAACAAAAGCTCGACTGGTGACAAAATAGAAATTAATAAAATAGTAAACAGAATAATAACATATATTAAAGAAATAAATCCAAGCCGAGTGGTAATAGACCCAATCGCGCCCTTAATCTTTTCAGATAAAAATATTCAAGATGTTATAGAATATATTCGATCAACAATATTTCAATTAGAATCAATCCCAAACTGCACAACCCTTTTAACCTCTTATATTCCTGTAGGGTCAACAAAACTAAGCTGTTTTGGCATAGAAGAATTTGCAGCATCTGGAATAATTCATTTAAGATTAGTTACATTAAATAATAAACGTATACGCACAATAGGCGTGCGAAAAATGAGAAGTACGCGAATAGATTTATCAGAATATAGCTTTGAAATACTTCCCGAAAGAGGCCTTGTACTAAGGCAGCCTATTTAAATGAAAAAAATATTAATAGCAGACGACGAAGCGAATATTTTAATGCTTTTAGAAATAATGCTAAGAGATTTAGATGCAACAATCATTTCAGCGGAAAACGGACAAGAGGCAATCGATAAAGCAATAAAAGAAAAGCCAGATCTAATTATATCAGATGTAGTAATGCCAAAATTAAACGGATTTGAAGTTTGCAAACGTGTACGAAACACTCCCGAAATAGAAAACACTCCTATAATTTTATTATCAGCCCTTGGAGATGAATACAATAAACTTACCGGGTTTGACGAAGGGGCAAACGACTATATTATAAAACCATTTAATGTAGAAGAATTAAAAGCACGGGCAAAATCACTTCTAAAACGATTCTCTAGCAAAACTACACCATCACATCAGGCAAAAGCTATACAACCAATACCTGTTTCACGTGAAACAAATATAACAGAAACAGGAAATTACCTATTAGATGATCATTTATACGGAGGACTTCCAACAGGTTCCAATATTTTAATTGTAGGACCAACAGGATCTGGAAAATCAACATTTTGC
The DNA here is from genome assembly GCA_963979105.1 of uncultured bacterium. Taxonomy (GTDB): domain Bacteria; phylum Margulisbacteria; class Marinamargulisbacteria; genus CAXBWG01. The sequence continues at coordinate 2,673 of CAXBWG010000155.1, forward strand.
AGGAACTTTATTCAACAAGGGCTAGATAATAATGAAGCATCTTTAATTGTATCAGTCGATGACGACCCCAAAAAAACAAGAGCTAAATTAAACGAACAACTTTCAAAAAGCACAAATGATCATGAAGATGAAAACAGGCTTCGTTTAGTAGATGCATATTCATGGTCTTCGTTAATGCCATCAGAAAATGAAAAATTTGCTATATCGGGCACATTAGAATTAAATCAATTAGCAGGAATCATATCTGATGCCAGCTTTGACATTGGGCATAGTGTTCAAGAAAAAAAGGGCGGAAGACGCTTAATTGACTCTATATCAAGTTTATTTGTAAACTTTGATCTAAGTAATGTGCAGCGGTTCTTAAATCAAATTGCCCGAACAGCAATCGCCTTTGGCGGCGTCACCACATTATTTGTTCTAGAAGAAGGAACTGTAGACAAAACAATATTAAATAACATTAAATACATAATGGATGGCGTTATTGAATTTAACAATATTAACAACCAACGAATCTGCACAGTATCTTCAATGAAATGGGCTCAAGCCAATACAAAAGAAATTATTTTAAATTAAATCACTAACAGAAACCCCATTATTTTTTCAATATTTAGCCATATCAAGCGAATTAGATTCAAGAATGAAATCTTAAAAATTAAAATATTATAGTTAATTCGTTGTAATTAAATGAATTGTTTGACGACGCCTCGTGCCAACAGAAACCATTTGTATAGGAACGTTAATTTTTTCAGAAACATACTCAACATATTTTCTAGCATTAGTTGGCAATTCTGAAAACTCAGTCATCTGAGAAATATCTTCATCCCAGCCTGGTAATTCTTCATAAACAGGCTCGCAATTAGAATAAACATCTAAATCTAAAGGGAATTCCTCTAAAATCTCGCCCTCTTTAGTTTTATAATGCGTACAAATACTTAACGACTTAAGCCCATCTAAAACATCTAATTTAGTTAAACAAATTTCTGTAAGGCCGTTTACTCTTACTGCATATTTTAATATCACAAGATCTAGCCAGCCGCATCTACGAGGACGCCCAGTCGTAGTACCAAATTCACCACCCCTCTCTCTAAGATCCTCGCCTTGGAAATTAAGCAACTCCGTCGTAAATGGCCCC
>CAXBWG010000156.1:0-3786 GCA_963979105.1 uncultured bacterium
CATAATTTTTTATTGGCCACGATCAATCATCCCCTGAACTTTCATTGGAAGTCCATAAAGTTTAATAAACCCTTTTGCATCTTGCTGGTCATATAGCTCTGTATCGCTAAAAGAGGCCAAATCGTGATTATACAAACTTTTATCTGCTTTCATTCCATGAGGAACAACATTTCCTTTATATAATTTTAAGTTAACATCTCCTGTAACATTCGTTTGGGTTTGAGCTACAAATCCATCTAGAGCGTTTCTCAACGGGCTAAACCAACGGCCGTCATACACCATTTGGGCATAGTCTAAGGCTAGTTTTTGTTTAACTGCAAGCGTATCTCTATCTAATACAAGTTGTTCGAGTAATTGGTGAGCTTCATATAAAATAGTTCCACCAGGGGTTTCATAAATACCACGTGATTTCATACCAACTAGTCTATTTTCAACCATATCAATTTGGCCTATTGCATGTTTGGCACCATAGTCGTTTAGTGCTTCTAATAGGTCGACAGGTCCAATTTTATTACCATTTAAATGCGTTGGAACACCAGACTTAAAACTAATCGAAATTATATCTGCTTTATCTGCTGCATTTTCAAGCGTATTAGATAATGTAAACACATCGTCGGCAGGGAAATTAGCAGGATTCTCTAAAGACCCACCCTCATGGCTAATATGCCAAATGTTTCTATCTTCTGAATAAATTCGTTTTTTGGATTGTGTAATTGGAATATTACGCTCATCTGCATAGGCAATACACTCTTCTCTTGAATGGAGTGTCCAGTTAGGGTCTTTCAAAGGGGCAACTATTTTAAGGCTCGGATCTAGGGCCATAAAGGTAAGTTCTAGTCTTACTTGGTCGTTTCCTTTTCCAGTAGCCCCATGAGCTACTGCAACAGCGCCTTCTTTATGAGCAATTTCTACCATACGTTTTGCTATAAGAGGTCTGCCAAAGCTTGTTCCAAGTAAATATTTTCGTTCATAAATAGCACCAGCTTGAAGGGTTGGATAAATATAATCTGTAATAAATTCTTTTCTGCAATCTTCAATGTAAACAGCACAAGCACCAGTTTTGATTGCTTTTTCTTCTAATCCATCTAGTTCGTCTGCTTGCCCTAAATTAGCACACATCGCAACAACGTCGTAGTTATAGGTTTCTTTTAGCCAAGAAATCATAATTGAGGTATCTAGGCCGCCAGAGTAGGCAAGGACTATTTTTTTACGTGACATTATTTCTCCTTTAAAACTGAATAAATATTAGTTTGGTTATACCACGAATTGTAGGCAATGTATAGATGCTTACAGCTCAGATTAAGGTGGTTTAGCCTATAAATTTTCATGCACTAAACTTTAGAATAAGTACATTTAATTGGCGTTTAAATACTAAGACTTTTATTTTAATTATTACACATAAAAAAACTAGACTAATTATATATTTAGCCAAAACAATTTTAATGTTTACCGTAATCTAGTCACCAATAAAAAATTAACACACCCTATCAATTAAGGTATACTTTTTTTATGCGTTTTAATCTATTTAGCTTTAAATATTTTTCTCAGCGGGCAGTGTTACTAACGCAATTTAAAAAAGGCCTTTTTTGTTCTGTTTTAATTGCATTTAGTGCGTCTTTTATTTCAAATCATTATGGGGGGCCTGTTATGCTTTATGCCCTGTTATTTGGTATGGCATTTCATTTTTTATATGAAGATAAGCAGTGTGTAGCGGGTATAAATTTAGCATCGCAAACAATTTTAAAAATAGGAATCGCGTTATTAGGAGTTCGGATTTCATTTTCACAAATTGTGCATTTAGGGCTATTTCCAGTTTGTATAATTGGGTTAGGTATATTAACCACCCTATTATTTGGGGTAATGCTAGCCAAAAAACTTGGATACTCTACGCATTTAGGCATGTTAACAGGGGGCGCAGTTGCCATTTGTGGGGCCTCTGCTGCGATGGCGATTGCCGCTATTTTGCCTCAAACAAAACAAGCCAAGCGCGATTTGTTAATGACAGTAGTTGTAATTACCTCATTTTCAACGTTGGCCATGATAGTGTATCCCATAATAGTATCTGCAGTTGGATTAACAGACTCTCAAATAGCACTATTTTTAGGCGGTACTATTCATGATGTTGCACAAGTTATTGGGGCAGGATATATGGTGTCTGATTCTGTTGGCGAAACAGCGGTTATTGTAAAGTTAGTTCGTATTACGTTTTTAACCCCGGTAATGCTGTGTTTTGGACTTATTTGTCAACAAGAAAATACATCATCTAAACTACATGTTCCTTTATTTTTAATTTTGTTTTTTGTGTTTGTTGGGTTAGTAAATATAAATCTAATTCCAATACCTCTAGTTTTGTTTTTTCAATCGGTATCTAGCTGGTGTATTTTAATTGCAATTTCTGCACTGGGGTTGAAAACGTCGCTTAAAGAATTAAGTGTAGTTGGTTTTAAGCCTCTTTTTTTAATAGGGTTTCAAACACTTTGGTTGGCACTATTTATTTTGGGTGTTTGTGTATTTTTTGTATAAAAATAGGGAATCATCTTATGTACTAATTATAGCTTTATTTTAACCGGAATAAAGGTGTTTAATTGAAGGTATACTATTGTGGCAATTATATTTTGGTATGTTGAAGTTCTTTTTTTGATTGTAGTGAGCTAAATTTTGGGTGTTATATAGATTTAAAAATAGATTGGAGATTATTCAAGCTCAATCCAGACTTCGTTTTTTCGCAACATTGGAAATACCCAAGGCGAATTATATTGGCATAAAAAAGAGTTAGATGTATATGGGATTTTGGAGGTGTCTAAATGAGTTTGTAGTTTTTGTTTGTACTTTGGGGCTTTTGAACTGTATCCAGAAAATGAAATCACGGCTACTTTTAATGTTTGTATTTGTTTTAAACTAACGTTTTGATTAGTTGGAGCTGGCGGTGATGTAAGTGTTGAGGGAAGTACAAACATCATGTTTGTTGAATCTGTAATAACTGGAGCTGTCATTGAAATTTTTGTTTTAGTACTATTATTGCCATCGATAAATCTAAATAAATTTCGGAAAGATGAATTTTGAGAGTGTGATTGTGTAGTAGCTAAATTTAAATTAGAGTAGTGGCGAATGCTAAAATGTTTCGTTTCAGAAATTAATTCAAATTGCGGTGAATTAATTTTTGATTCAAACAAAAACCCATAAGCAATCCATACAGCTAATGTTACCGCACTACAAATTGTAATAAATTCAAATAACTTCATAATATAAGTTTATCTAATAAAATAGGAAATTTGCAACTTTTTAGCTTTATATAAAAAATAAGACGTAACTAAGTGTAAGTTCTTATTAGCAAAAATAATATTTTAATAATGTATAATTGAACCTGCTTAATACCCATGTTTTAACCTATAAAACATATAAAAAACACAAAATATTAATAAGTTTTTGTTCCTAATAATTAGAGGTAGAGGATGATTATAGTGTAGTATTATGTGATTTTTAATTAATTAAAATAGAAATAAATGGTAAAATTGTTACTGCATGTAAAATTATTTTATTATTGAATAAAAATTACATTTAATATATATTTTTATATAAATTATATTAAAATGTATGATTTTAAATAAAAAGGAGTTATAAAATGTTAATTTTACCAACATCACAAACTATCATTCAACAACCATCAATAGCGTCTAAACCGAAAGGAGCATCAAAACAATCACCTTTTAATCTTGGCATATTAGGAAAAGATGTTTTTGGTTTAGGTATTTTAAGTAATTTGGTGAAACCTGTGGATGCATCATT
>CAXBWG010000157.1:0-3780 GCA_963979105.1 uncultured bacterium
ACAATACCTTCTTCAAATTTTACACTATTGATTCAACGATGAAATATATAAGTACAAGAGATATGAATAAATCTGTATATAGTTTTACAGATGTTTTAATGCGCGGTTTAGCAGATGATGGGGGCTTGTTTGTGCCTGAATGTTATCCTAAATTATCTTTATCTCAATTAGAATCGTTATCAAAAAAGTCTTATTCAGATCTTGCATATGACATAATGAGCTTATTTATTTCAGATTCAATTGATTCAGATATTTTAAAGACTATTTTAAAAGATACTTATAATTCTAATGTTTTTAAATATAATGAGATAACGCCTGTAAAGAACGTTTATAATTCTATTTTTATTCAAGATTTATCTACAGGCCCTAGTTTAGCATTTAAGGACTTAGCAATGCAGTTTCTTGGAAATATTATGGATTATGTTCTTAATACTACTAATTCTAGGTTAACTATATTAGGGGCAAGTTCTGGAGATACTGTTTCAGCCGCTGAAGAGGCTTTAAGGTCTAAGGCTTGTATAGATGTAGTGATGTTAACTCCTAAAAATGGAATGAGTCCTTTTCAAAAAGCTCAAGCAGGTTCAATTTTAGATGAAAATATTTTTAATTTGTCGATTCAGGGTCCATTTGACAGATGTCAGGATATAGTAAAAGAAGTTAATTGTGATATGGAATTTAAATCTAAGTATTCTATTGGCGCAGTTAATTCTATAAATTGGGGGCGGATTTGTGCTCAAATTGTTTATTATTTTAATGGGTACTTTTTAGCGGTAAAAAAAGTTGGGGATGTTGTTGATTTTGTAGTGCCTTCGGGTAATTTCGGAAATATACTCGCTGGTTATATTGCAAAAGAAATGGGGCTTCCAATACGTAACTTAGGTGTTTCTACAAATGAAAATGTTGTGTTAGATCACTTTTTTAAGACGGGGCATTATACTCAAAAGGATGTGGTGGTAACAAGTAGCCCTTCTATGGACATATCAAAAGCATCTAATATTGAACGCTTGTTTTTTGATGTTTTAGATAGAGACCCTTTAAAATGTGTGCAATTAATGAATACGTTTGAATCTACAAGAAGTGTATCTTTAGATGATAAATTAGCTATATTAACTAAAACTAAGGGCTTTGAGAGTGATTCTTGCACGCATCAACAGCGTATTGAGTGTATTAAGAAAGTTTATAAAGATACCTCTTACATAATAGATCCTCATACAGCAGCAGCTCTAAAATTTGCGTTTAATAAAGTTAAGTCAGATGATAAAACACCTGTTATTTGTATGGAAACTGCAAAACCTACAAAATTTGAATCTGTTATAGATGAAGCTCTTGGGTTTATTCCTGAACGATCAGCTGGTTTTGTTGATTTAGAGTTAAAAGATCAACGGTTTTTTGATGTTGATAATACTACTGCTGCAGTAAAAGAGTTTATTGCATCAACTATAGGGGTTAAATAAGAGTTACTGATAGCTTCCAATTCTTTTGCTAAATTAATGTCTGAGGGAGTAGTTTATATAGAGTTTTAAATTTAAACTATTTTTTTTGGGAGTATTTAAACTAATAAAGAGATGAAAAAGTTTTTGAATCTTTATTTAAATATTAAAATAATTGAGGGTTACTTAAAGAGCTTTTTTGGGGGGAGTTATCACACCCCCCTTGCCCCCTTGATTTACTTTTTTTGGGTGAAAAAAGTAACAAAAACAACTTTTTTTTGGGTCGTGACACGTTCACTTAAACCAATCAGCAACGACATGCATGCTAGTACAGCGTTCAGAACTCGCTTCGCTCAAACAGCTGAACGCTGAACGGGCATGGAATGTTGTTGCTTCATGGGGGCGTTCACTATGGGCCGGGAGTTCCTTTGGGGAGCTATCGTGCCATCGTTTTCTTAATTTACTTTTTTCTTCTTTTTCTAAGTTTATTTTTTAAAAATAAAATAATTATAAGTGATTAAGTAAACGTTAATAGTTTTCTATTTTTAATTCTAATAGGGGGTCTAAAAATTCATCAAACGGATAGTCTTTGCATGCTTTTGCCTTACTTCCGATTAGCTCAAAACCTGCGTCTCCATAATTAAGAGGGCCTGTTTTAGGTGTTATTTTGCCTGTAATATATACGCCTTCAAAATCGATATTTAAATCTATTGGTTTATTCATTTTAACGTAAATCATTTGATTTGGAGGCGGTGCCGGTACATGAATACACATCATTGGGTCTGGCACTAAATAAAATTCTTGTACTTTATCGAAGCTGTTTTCATCAGTTAATGGAACAATAAAGCCTACAACTTTAATCTTTTTTGTTATTTTTTGATTTAGTTCGGTACTTATTTTATATGTATCTGTGTCATATTCTATTAAGTCATACCAACTAACTAGATCTTGTGCATGAGTAGATATAGTTAATAAAAAAAATATAATTAAAGGAGCGATAAATTTAATTACTTTCATTATTGTAAATTCTTTTTGCAAATAGGAATGAAACGATAAGCATTAGAAATAAGGGTGTGATTATAGCCATTGTGTATGTTTTTAGTGATAAAAAATAAGTGTTTATTGGAAACATTATTAAACTTTCATATAGATGTTTGTTAGAACTTAAATGAACATAAGAGAGCCCAATGGATAGGCCTAGAGAAACTAAAAAAATAATTATAAATTCATAAAAAATAGAGCGCGTTATAAAGGTTTTTTTTGCTCCGTAATTTTTTAAAATAATTATCTCTTTTTTTAAAAGGGTAAATTTGTTTGATGTATAAAAAACGATTTGCAAGGAAGTGATTGTTATTAAACAAAATATAATTAATTTTAGAATGAAAAAAAGAGGTTTAAATGTATTTATAAATTCCTTTTTAGAAAACTTCGCTGAAAAAACTTTATAAGACGGTTCTAATTGTTTTTTTAAATTGAAAAACAACATGGGTTTTGTTAATGATGCCCAAATATAGTGAGGATAAATTTTATGATGGTTATTATGCATAGCTATAAAACTTTTTTCATTTATAAAAACTTTATTATCTAACATGTTGTTTAACTTTGGTAGAATTTTTATTACTTTAAATTCGTTATGAGTGTGATAATGTGAGTTGTGGTTTATATGTAGTGTGTCTGATTGTTTATAGCCTAGTTTTTTTGCAACGTTAAAGCCTAATATAGCATCATTATTGTGAATTGAAATTTTATTTATAGGTATTTTTATTATTTTAAAAAAATTATAATTTGTTCCTACAATATTAAAATTTTTATGATTTTCTCCTAAATAAATTGGTGTTTGATATTTAATGATATCAGAATTTATTTTTTTTATAGGAAGTGTTGTGGTGCCTGAACTTGAAAGAAGAAGCCCGTTTTTTATAAAATTAGTTGAACTGTTGTGAGTTCCAATGATTACATCGTTTAAATGGGCGTGATTTATGAATCCTTTTTTAAGATTTGAATGAATAACTAAAAACGTATGAATGCAACAAAAGCAAATTAAAAATGATATTATTAATATTACTGTATGAGTTTTATTTGCAAGAAGCCGTTTTTTAATGAGTTGTAATAACATGGGAATTGTTGATTGGGTTTATAATGGAATCAAAACTAATATTTGTGTTAAATTGAGATATAATTTCTTTATCATGGCTTATCATAATAAGTTTTGAGTTGTTTTGATTGCAGTAATTTAGTAATGCTTTGGTAACTATTTCTTTCATTTTATAATCCTGAAATGAAGTTGGCTCATCTGCTAGGATTAGATTTGGCATGATTACGATTGCTTTTAATATAGAAGCTCTTTGTT
>CAXBWG010000158.1:0-3767 GCA_963979105.1 uncultured bacterium
ATACAAAAAAGTTTTATAATACAGATGTTGCATCTAATGGGACATTTTCTTTTGATGTCGGGGTAAATGAAGCAGAATCAGACGGAAATGTATTTCATATGGGATTATTAAATAAAGATAGTTTAAGTTATTTAGCCACAGGTGTTGAAACTATCGTAACAAGTTCTACTAGCGCTACAACTGGAGTTGCAATTTCGGAAGCTGTGTCTGATTTAGTAATTGATTACAATGCATCTAAGTCGTTTATGAGTCCATCTTCTGCATTAAATAAAATTAGTTTCGATTCAAATTATACGACAAGAGTAGACTCTAATGTAGTTTTGGGCGTTGCAAGTAATGGAAAAGGTACAGCTGCAAATGCTAGTAGTGTGTCTAGTGTAAATAAATTAGATCCAGATCAAGATGGCGTTCCAAATATTTTTGATTCTATGGATGATGGAGTTAATTTAGATAATACAGATTCTTCGACTAGAGAGGCTGCTGTTGCAGGCTCAAGTGTTGCAAGTTATGCAAGTATGTTTATGAATTATAAGGTTGAATACACAGCATCTCAAAGTGCAACAATTACAGATAATGCCATTGTTACAATTGAAGTTGTAGCAAGTAACCCAAGTTCAATAAGTTCAATTGTTGCAGATGTTGTTCATACTAATTATCAAAGCGCAACATTTGCTCAATTTCCAATCGGATTTACAGCCATAGATAGCTTTCCTACTCAAGGAACACGTTGGGATTCTACAGGATATAAGCTTTATCATGCACAAAATATGGATGGAGATGATATTTGGACAACATTTATTTATCCGAATAATAATGCATTTGATGTAGGAGATATGATTCGGTTACAAGCAACTTTAACAGATGGAACGATTGAGTATTATTTATTATCTATAAATTTTAAATTTCAAGATTTTCAGTTATCTACAGATGGTACTACGTGGATTCATGGTGGATCTGGGTCTAAAACAGATCCTTTTTGTATTTTAGATACTGGTGGCAGGGTTTTTGATTGGGTGGCTCCAAAAGATGAAACAGGGACTGATTTAGCGGGGGTTAATTATCAGTTAGAGTTTTTCTTTTATGAAGATACTACGCCAGAATCTGTTGTTCATGCGGGGACCACTCATGTGCAAGATGTTGGAATAGATACCTATTATACGAGTATTACACAAGCCCTTGTTGATACTTATGAAACAAGTTCTCCTTCACCAAATATTTTGCAAGTAGATATAAAGTCTAGTTATGACTATGGCGATAACTCAGCAATTTTGATTTATATGGCACGAAAAAAATGGGGAACAAATTCGGGGTGTCCAGATTAAGCTTTAACAAAACCTAGCTAGAATTCTTTATTTAACTATTTATGTTAGGAGGCGTTCTTTTTATAGGGTGTGTTTAACTGGTGTAGTTTACTTTATATTAATTAGATTTTCAGGTCTATTCTATTTAAATATAGGAGTAGTTGTTTTTATTTTATGTTTTGTATATTTATTAATCCACAAAATTTGTTTATACCTATATTTAAATTGATAGTTTGTATATTAAAAAAATAAGTATTTAAGTCTTGCTTTAGATCTTCTAAATTATTTGTTTTAAAATTAAGTTTATAAAGTGTTAAATTATGAGTATCAGGAATGTTTGAGATTGTTGGTGCTATTAATATAAACAGGTCTAATAGTTTGTAATTAGGTAAAAAACTAGGTTTTAGTTTGTGAAAGAATAGATTGAAGAAATGGTTAAAGGTATTTTTCTTTAATAAAAGGTATTATCTGTTGCTTTTGAGCTTTTTTAATGGGGTTTAGGTTGCTTTTGTAGTTTGGTTTTATAAGTTTTTGTTGGGATTTAAATTTTTATTGAATTATATTATAAAATTAAATTTTTTTTTATTTAAAGGAAAGACCAAGTTCTGTAGCGATTGCTTGAATAGATTTTTCTGCTTTGGAAATCATTTGTAATGGAATTCGGTTTTCTTTCTTGTCTTTTTCTTGTTCTATTGTAGATTCGATTGAATCAAATAGTGTTTGAAGATTATTTGTACTAGTGTAGTCTTTAATTTTGCTTAAATAAGTTGATATTTGTAGAGGGTTTATTTGATAGTGTTTAGCTAGTAATAAATAAAGTAGATTAGTAAATCTATCAAAATCTAAATCTTTTGAATATGTTGCGTATTTAGGATATGCATCTAGCATTCTTAAATAGGTGTTAGATAGTTTAAATGAATTTAATGTACTACTAGCACTACTTCCTACATCGGCTAAGGATTCTGGGATTAATTTACCTGTTGTAAATTGGGTTGTTGCTAATTTTGTATTTAGGTAACTTGCAAGTTCAAAATAAAAGTTACTTGCATTTGTTAAAATGGTTTCATCTGAACTATATAAAGCTAAGCAAAATTGCCAAATTGTATATTTAACTAAAAATAAATCATAACTTGAGACATCGCTTAAGTTTAATGCATTATATTCTTCTAAAAACATAGTGTAGGTATAGCTAATTTGAGAGTCTTCAGCATATGTGTCTAGGATGTTATCAAGAATTAATTGATACTCTTTAAATAATGACAGGTATTCGGTTGTGTTAAGCGTGTTATTACTTATAGAGGATGTGTCGATTGCATATTTATAAAAATATTTGTTAATGGTAGCTATTTGAGATATCGATGCTAAATTTGCTAACGATGCATGTACAAATTGTAATTTTAAACTGTTTGTTTCAGGAGAATTATCTGTAATTGTAAAATAGTTTCCTGATTCGATTAGTGTTTTTATATCTTCTAGGGTCTTTACTATATTTGGGTCATTAGGGAAAACATCTTCACTGTCTGGAAGTCCATCTTGATCTGTATCTGCTAATTTTGTTGGGTCTACTGGATCTGAATCTATATTATCTGCCACTCCATCGTCATCGTCATCTGTATCGAGAATGTTACCCATGCCGTCGTTATCTGTATCTTCTCCTGTTGGGTTAATCGCGTCTGTTGGAATTAAACTTGTTTCTTCTGATTGTGTCCATTGAAATACTATGGGAAAAATTCCTACAGTATTTGTAATAGCATCGCTAATAGATGAAAAGTTTGTAGTAAAGCTAGATTGGTTACTTATGCTATCATCAATAACTGTTGAAAGAGTAGATGCTGAATTTAGGTTAAGTTCGATATTTTCAAATTGAATATCATTATTAGAAATAGAACTAGCTGCAGTTGAATTAACGTCTAATTTATTAATTGTAGTTTCAAACTTAGTAATAAATATGTTTTTAATTTTTCCTTTTACTTCGTCTTTAATAGATCCAATTTTGCTAGTTGCAGATTGTGTGTTTCCAACAATTGTTCCGTTGTTTAGTATGAATTCTGGCGTGGAAGCGCTTGAACTTGAATTAACGCCTGTAATATCTAGTGCATCGCCAGAATCTTCTGTTTGAATAATTGCAAATGTTTCAATAGTTCCACTGTAGCCTTTCGAAATTTTAATTCCACTTTCAGAATGTGCAGAGGTAATACATTTATTGCAATTAACAGCTCCTCCCATAAATTTGTAACCAGATCCTTTAGTAGAGGTGACTTCTATATTATTTAAATTTGTTGAGTTGCCAACTCCAGCGAGGGTTAATCCTCCAGAATTTTCTTCTCCAGAGTGTCTGATAGAAACATAGCTAAATTTTCCAGAATCATGGGCTAAATCTGACCCTCCATAACTAAATGAGGAACTGGTATTTGGAATTAACGATACGCTAGAGCTAGAGCTAGAGCTAGAGCTAGAGCTAGAGCT
>CAXBWG010000159.1:0-3743 GCA_963979105.1 uncultured bacterium
AACACCAATGGATTTATATTCGTGCCGGTTCGATTCCGGCCTTCGGTACCAAAATTATCATGAAAAATAACAATTATTTTAGAATTTTTAAATTTGTTCGACCTTATTGGAAAGAACTCTCTTTTACATTGGTAATAGTAATAATTTTTGCAACTTCAAATGTTTATTTTATTCCGTTAGTTAAAGATATTTCCAAAGAAATTGGAAGAAAAAACATTACCTATTTCTCACTTCAAATGCTAAACGCGTTTATTTTATGGAATATTAGAGTGTTAGCTCAATTCGGGCAAAATTATATGATGGCACGTATTAGTAATAAAATAATGATCGACATTCAAGAAGCCGTTTATAATAAACTACATTCTTTTTCTCAGCATTTTTACTCAAACTGGAAATTAGGGGAACTTTTAGTTAGAACATTTAGCGATTCATCTAAAGTTCAAGAAACCATTCAAACATCATTTTCTTTAATTATTCCACAATGCATAACAATGATAGCCGTATTAATTTATCTGTTAACAATCAACTGGAAACTCACTTTATTTGCATTAGTAGCCGTACCTATTTTTGTTTTTTCGATGAGTTATTTTACCAACCTCATAAAACGAAGAACCGAACAAATACAAAAAAAAATCTCAGGGATTACCCATATTGTTCAAGAAACATTAGTTAACATGAAATTAATTCAAGCCTACACAATGGAATCTTCAACAAAAAAAAGATTTTATAGAGAAAACAGAAAAAACTTTAACTACACACTAAGTTCTATAAGGCTAAATGAAACAAAAAAAGCAATTGAACTGGGACTTCAAGGAATTGTTTTTATTTCAATTATATTTTTTGGAGGAAGATTAGTTGCCGGTAATGAAATTAGTGGACCGGAACTCCTTTCATTTTTCACTGGTTGTGCACTACTAATAGACCCTGTTATTGTTCTCTCAAAAGGATACACACAAATTCAGCAATCATTAGTTTCTGCAAACAGAATTTATGAAATACTAGACATAAAACCAAAAATAACAGTTAACAACAACCCCATAACAAAACTAATTAGCGGAAAAGTAACTATAGAAAACATTTCATTTAAATATGAAACCTCTAACACCAAAGTATTAGACAATATCTCTATTACAGCACAAAAAGGCTCTGTTATAGCTCTGGTTGGTTTATCTGGGGCTGGCAAAACAACCCTTATTAATCTTATACCAAGATTTTATGATGCAAGTTCAGGATCAATAAAAATAGATGACGTAGACATAAAAGATTACGATTTATATAGTTTAAGAAGTCAAATTGGAATTGTTCTTCAAGATGATATTTTATTTAGTGGTACAATTTTAGAAAACATTAGATTTGGCACGCCTAAAGCCAAAATAGACGAAGTAAAAAAAGCAGCTATTGCAGCGCATGCTTGGGAATTTATATCTAAATGCAAAGATAAGTTTTATACAAAAGTAGGAGACAAGGGAATGCGTTTATCTGGAGGACAAAAACAACGTATTTCGATTGCGCGAGCCATATTACGAAACCCCAAAATACTTATTCTAGATGAAGCAACTTCAGCACTTGATTCTGAATCTGAAAATTTAGTTAAAAATGCACTTATTAACTTAATGAAAAACAGAACAACGTTTGTAATCGCACACCGGCTATCAACCATTAAACATGCAGATAAAATTGTCGTATTAAATAACGGAAATATTGTAGAAGAAGGATCCCATGAAGACCTTTTAGAAAAAAATGGGAATTATAAAAACCTCTATGAATTACAGTTTAGATAAATGATTACGTTTTTATTAATTTGTTCTAATCAAATTACCTTACTAAAACAACGCCTATATTTATACAATCAAATTGCAAAATCAACCAACTCAGAAATTATTCTTATCGATGATGGCGGCACAGACAATACAAGCACCTATGTTAAAACACATTATCCAAACATAAGATTTATGAAAAATAAAACTGAAGAAGGCTATATTAACGCTTTTAACAAAGCCATAGATTTTGTTAAAACAAACTATATACTATGCATAGATCTACATGTAGATATTAAATCACTATGCATTGAAAATGAAATCAAAAACTTAAAAGAAACCAACAGCTTTGTACATTTTTTATGTAACACAAACCAAAATAGTTTTAAAAATAATTTATTATATTTAGATTCTTCCAAAATAGAATTTAAATTTAAAGAGACATCTTTAACTAACACCAATTGTATTCTTACAGAAGCTCTCATTTTTGACAAAAAAAAATTAACCACCTTAGGAAGGTTACCCAAAAACTACTTTGGAATTAGATTTGCATTTTTTGACTTAATTTTTACAGGTCTTAAACTTGGTTATACATCTAGTTTTTCAACAACCAATTTTATTACAAAAAAAGATACACTAAATACATTTTTCTCATATCCAATTGATACCTGGACAGAGTTTAAAGATAATTTAATTTTTCAATGGAAACACTGTAATTCACTATCATATAAACTTAAACGATACACCTATATTTTAATAAATTGTTTATATTTTAAACCACGAAAACTAAAACAAATCACGCAAGCTTATACAAAATGGGTTTTTTCAAAAAAACCAAATCTTAACTGGTATGTATTAAAAGACACGGATATTCTTTCATTATCAAAAAAATCAACAAAAAACCTATAACACAACCCATGATTAATATTAAACAATATAATAAATTATATATTCTAACTAACCCCCCAATAAATACACTGGATTTAAATAAAATAAATAATTTATTCCCAACACTAGAAATAAGTCCTACTTCAACAATTCCAAAAGATGGACTTATTGTAAGCCTAAACAATCTAGTTCCTAACACACATTATATTAAAAAAAATTGTATTTATATAAGTAAATTTAAACCAAAACAAACTATTAAATTACACATAAAAAGTTCAAGCAACAAATTAATAGACTTAGTCACATCACTCATAGAATGGGCCAAACAAAAACCATATACCTCACACAAAACAATCTTTTTTACTAACAACAAAAAAAATTGGCAGTTAGAATCTAATAAAACTATTATTCCAATACAATTTTCAATCCAGCACCTATTAAAAAGATGGAATACTCACCAATTCTCAATAGACACTTCTAATAAACCAACTCTATTAAAATTTATAAAACTATTAAATTACACATTTAACTTAATAAACATTGAAAAACAAATATATTGTATAGAATCTCCTTACGACTTGATATACAAAAAAGCACTTAATAGTAATTAACTAATTAATTACCCCCCCCTGTTTAAAAAAACTTAATACAGTAATTTATAACAAAATAAAATAATTAAATATGAAAAACCTGATCGAGATTTATTTCCAAAAAAAATTATTATCTATTATTATAAAATCAAATTTCAGTAATGAAGGTGTTAGTTTCTTTACCCCAGATAACTTTTCTCAGCAATTAGAATGTATGTCGCATCCGAAAGGAAAATTAAAAGCAAATTATTATTCAGATAAAAAAAAATAATCAACAAAGACACTATATTAAATCAAAATATGACTTATTAATTTATCAAATCATGGTAATTCAAGACATAGAAAATAAAATAACTATTTGATTTTTAAATGAAATATTGGTATTTTTTAATAAATAAAATAATGCATACACCAATATTATTTATAATATATAATCGTCCTGACACTACAAAACTTGAATTTGAAGAAATAAAAAAAATTAAACCAACAAAATTATTTATCGCAGCAG
>CAXBWG010000160.1:0-3729 GCA_963979105.1 uncultured bacterium
AACATTTTTGGAAAATTTAGTTAATTGTGAAACTGAATTAAATACAATGCAATTGGCATACGTTGTAATCTCATTAAAACTCGATTCACAGTATGCCGGTGAATAAATGTGTGTTTGTTTGCCAAATGTTTCATGTGATAATCTACATTCATGTAACGAACTATTTGCAGTCCCATCTAATACAGCCGAAATCAATGGATACGTTGAAAAACAAGAATATGCTTTAGTAGCAAGTAATATCTTACATCTGGTCCGATCTTTTATATACTTAAATAACTCTAAATTATGTTGTATCTTTTCTTCACTAATTACATAACGAGGCGATTCAAGTTTAGTTAATTGTGTACGCATAATCATCTACCTGCCACTTTAATCCTGCATCTGGAAGCCTTTCTAAAAAAGGTAGCGGATCGCATTGCTCTATATTTATAACCCCAGGCTCCATCCATATGTTTTCACATAACAATTGCGCAGCAACTGATGCGGGCACTCCTGTAGTATACCCAACAGACTGCGCCTGACAATCTTTATAGGCATCTTGATGTTTGCAAATATTATAAATAATCTTTTTTTGTTTTAAGCCATTTTTTATTCCATCAATAACACACCCAATAGATGTTTTACCGGTATAGTTTTTTGCTAAAGATGAGGGATCTGGTAACACTTCTTTTAAAAATTGCAACGGAACAATATCTATACCTTTATAGTTTATTGAATCTATTCGTGTCATCCCTACATTTTGTAATACGTCTAAGTAGGTTAAATACTCTTTTGAAAATGTCATCCAAAACCTAATTTTTTTTACGCCTGCTATATGTTTTGCCAAAGATTCGATTTCTTCATGATACATTAAATAAGCATCTTTATATCCTACTTCTGGAAAATATATGGACTGATTTTCTGATAATGCTGCAACGCCTACCCATTTTCCATTTAAATAATATTTTCCTGGCTGAGTAATTTCACGAATATTAATTTCAGGATTAAAATTAGTGGCAAATGCCTTACCATGATCACCGGCATTACAATCGATAATATCTATTGTATAAATTTCATCGAATAACTCTTGTTGTGCATAAGCACAAAACACATTTGTAACTCCCGGGTCAAATCCACATCCTAACAGAGCCATTAAATTGGCTTTTTTAAACTCATCGTGCATATCCCATTGCCATTTATAACAAAATTCAGCCTTATCTATCGGTTCGTAGTTTGCAGTATCTATGTAATGTACACCTGCATTTAAACACGCTTTCATAATTGCTAAATCCTGATACGGCAACGCCATGTTAACAACACATTTTGGGTTTATCTTTTTTAGCAACAAAGTAACCTGGTCAACACAATCTGCATTACACAAATGAGTTTGAATAGATAACTTAAATTCATCTTTAAATTTATTTAATTTATCTAAATTATGTGTCGCAACATGAATTTCAGAAAATGTAGTTTTATTTGCTAAGCATTTTTTAATTACTACAGAGCCTGCTGAACCTGCGCCAATAATTAATAGTTTATGCATAATCTTTGCTCCAGCTCAGTTTTTTTGTATTATGCCGTACTTTTTAACTTCTGAAAAGTTATTTTTTATACCCTATAATTGTTTTTTTTTAAGTAAAGTTACATTGATTAACATCTAAATGAAAATGAATTTCTGCCTCAAGATTATTTAATAGGTTCATTATTCCCATAAGATTACGATCAAACATTACAAAATTATGGTTCGGGTTATACATAATTTCTCGTCCTAAAATAAACTCTTTAGAAAACCGTTCATTCATATGATTCTTATTTTTTTTAAAACAAAATGTTGGTGTTTTAAATGGTTTGGTAATCCAAGATCTAAAGCCTTTAACATAGTTTTCTACTTTATTTATGTCATTTTTTAAATGATCTGGCAATATATTCCATTCATTATAAATACTCATTACCTTAGGCATATCTTTTTTTAAATGATAAGATACGACCTTTTTTATTTGTTGGGGAAAACCGTTATCAAACTTTTTAACACACCCAAAATCTATAACGACTAAATTTATATTCTTATCTATCATATAATTTCCGGGATTAGGATCTGCATGAATGGTGTTATGTTTTAGTAAAAAATATACAAAGAAATCCCAGATTAATTGTCCTATTTTATTTTTTTTGTCTTGTGTAGGATTTAAACTAATCCATTTATCTATAGGCTCTGCGGCCATAAACTCCATACATAGTACCTTCGAACTACAGTGCTCAGAATATATCTTTGGAATTTTAATATATTTAAATGGGTTCACAGATCTAAACCAAATTAAATTTTCTTTTTCAAGTAAATAATCTGATTCTTCATAAAATCTGGTCTCTAATTCGCTTAAATACGTTTTGATTAACTTAGATGCTTTTTTTATTAAAGGAATTGGCACCTTTAACAGTAATAGTTTTAACACAGAAATATCACTTTTAATTGTTTCTGAAATTCCAGGGTATTGAACCTTTAGCGCACATTTTTCTCCACTTAAACGCCTACATTCATGCACTTGTCCAATACTAGCTGCCCGAAATGCATTTAAATTAAACGATTCAAAAAGAGTTTCAGGATAACTCTTTAATTGAGAATAAATCATGCGCCGTACAATAGCTTTATTTAAAGGGGGCACATCATAATATGATTTTTTTAACTCTGCTTTTATTTCGTCTGGAAAAAAATCAAATTCCATACTTATTAATTGAGCGGCCTTAAGTGCAGACCCTTTTAGACTAGCTAACGTTTTAAATAAGTCTGTGGCAATTTCTGTTTTATGCTTAGATTCATTTTTCTTTTTTGTTTCTTTTTTTTGTAATGGTTTTTTTATTACATGAAGCGCATGCTTGCCTGCTATTTTTGCAGCCACTTTACTTACTTTTGCTAACCTAGATAATCTTCCTTTGGAAATAGGTTCGTGTTTGGTCACTTTATAAACCCTTTTAAATCCTCTTTAAAAGAGTCAAATACACTTCCCTTTATTAACGATTGTATTTGAGAAAACACATGATGACGCAATATAAATGCCCCAATATTCAAAAACTTGGAAATTAACTTTTCTTTTAATACGCCCATCATAATATTAAGTACCAAGTCTATAAGTTCTGTTGTTTTTTCATGTCCTTCAGAACTATCTTTTAACCAATAAAAAAATATAATAAAATATAAATCTAAAATTAAATGAGTGATAATACCATTTATAGGTTGATCGGGAATTTCTTTATTATGGATTGCTTGATTTAAAAATAATTTAATTTGAGTGCAAAACAATGTATTTAACTCTACTATTTCGGTTGAATGTGTTAAAAAAGATTGATGCGTTAATTTAAATACAGTTGGCATAAATTCTTTTTCTAACAAATATCCTTCTAAAATAGTTTCAAAATAAGTATGAATTTTTTCTTGCACACTAAATTCAGAAAAAGAGTCAATTGTTTCTAACTTTTTAATGGCTTGCTCTTGTCTTAAATAAATATAACCCCATATAATTTTTTCTTTTGTAGGAAAATAATTATAAATAGTCGCATCTGAAATTTTACACGCTTTTGCAATCGATCTCATCGTCGTTTTTTCATACGTATTTTCTATCATTAAATCTATTGCTGTTTCAATAATCTTTATTTTGTTTTCTTGTTGTTTTTTCTTACTTATCTTCATAATATTTCCTTTTTTACATAAACACTATACATTAAAGTTAATATTTAGTCAATTTAATAGTATATATT
>CAXBWG010000161.1:0-3669 GCA_963979105.1 uncultured bacterium
TGTATCTACAACACATTCTATAATTGGTGCTATTATTGGGTTTGCACTTGTTGCTGGCGGATCTGGTGCTGTTGCGTGGCCAAAAGTTTCTAAGATAGTAGCTAGTTGGGTTATATCTCCGTTAATGGGTGGAGTTATTTCGTTTTTTATATTTAATTTTATTAAAACTAAAATGCTTAATGTACCTAATCCAATAAAAGCAACACGCAGGTTAAGCCCTTATTTAGTGTTTAGTGTATTTTTTATATTAACACTTGTTATGGTGTTTAAGGGTCTTAAACAATTAAATCTAGATTTAGGACTTGGGGAAGCCTTACTTATTGCTACTGGGGTTGGCGCTCTTACCGCTATTATTAGTTATTTTTTAATTAGTTGGTATTTAAACCAGAAAAAAGAATTAGATCATAATACGCTTGTAAAAAATGAGAACTCTATTGAAATTAGCCAAAAACTAGAAAAAGTTAAACGGTTAATACATCATTCTAATGTGCATGCAGATACACAAACGTTAGCTAAACTAGATAAAATTACAGCAGATGTTAATTCGTGTTTAGCAGACGTTAAAGAAAATGGGTATGATAAGGTTCAAGAAGAAAAATCGTATCAGGTAGTAGAACGTGTATTTGTATTTTTACAAATTTTAAGTGCCTGTTTTGTAGCATTTGCTCATGGTGCTAACGATGTAGCTAACGCAATTGGCCCGATGGCAGCTGTTATCTCTATTATAAAAACTGGAACGGTAGTTATGAAAGTACCTGTACCTCTTTGGGTATTAGGTTTAGGGGGAATTGGAATTGTTATTGGGTTAGCTACGTGGGGATGGAGAGTTATAGAAACTATTGGTAAAAAAATTACAGAACTTACCCCAACCAGAGGGTTTGCTGCCGAATTTGGAGCTGCGACCACGATTGTAATTGCCTCTAAACTAGGGTTACCTATTTCTACTACTCATACACTTGTTGGCTCTGTTCTAGGTGTTGGAATGGCACGCGGAGTCGCCTCATTAAATATGATTATGGTACGAAATATTTTATTGTCTTGGTTTATTACATTACCTGCAGGTGGAATTTTATCGATACTATTTTACTACGTTTTTAAATCTATCTTTTTATAAGTTATAATTTATAGACTATAGCACTAAGAGATATGCCGAAAAATTGAGTTACCTGTTAGTGAGTGTAATTAAGATAAACTAATATTAGTTATACATTTAGACCTAAACAATACCTAACCCTTTTGTAAGTTTTTTTAATTTATTTATAAAATTAGATAAGCCTATTTATTTGATCTAGATATTTTATTTTTTTTTAATTTTTTATATTTTTTTAGATAGATATTTGTGAAATACTAGAGGTTAATAATTTATCTACTTTTTTTAAAAACGTTAAGGTTCGTTCCTAGTTTTCCCCTATTTCTTGAGTTAGCGAAATTTGGTTATCACCTACAACACCGTGTTGTTGTTTTTGGAAATACTAAACGTGATATTTTTGTTAAATGTTTAGATGAACTTAAATTATTAATTAAATTTCGTTGAAACACTTTATTTAGTTATGTTACTTACATAACATTTTAATAGATAATTTTTTTTCAATATAATTTTCAAATATAGCTTACGAAACTATTTTTTTTCGATAAGTTAGATTAATTACACCTAAATAAATTAATTATTTTTTAACAGAATCAAGTAAACATAAAACCCGAACAAGCGCTTCATGATTACTCACATCATCAGGTTTAGCTTCTTGCTCTACTACAGCTGAAATAGTTTCTTTATGCGAATCATCTTCCTGCATATAGGTTTCTAGTGTGGCATTAATAAAGTCAAAAAGCTCTTTTAACGTGTTGCCCTTGTCATTACAACTAGTATCTTTGTTTATATAGCCTGTTAAACATTGTTCTAACGAGATTATTTCATTTTTTAGTATGGCTATCTCTTTTTTATTTATGTAACTAGTCTTTATAGTAGATACATAGGTATGTAAATAGTTGCTTAAACAAATAACCAAATCGTGATGGTGAGATTTTTTTTAAACAAAAACAAAGATTAGTTTTAATGCTTCCTATATGTTCGTAAAGTCTCTAAAAACCTTACCCATTCTAATTCTTTTTTTAATTCACTCGAGTGTACCACACTTTCAGTAATAGCAAATTTTTGTTTTTGAGAAGGAAATAAATGCTGATTCAATTTAATTAACTCTAAAATAGGCATCTTTTTATTTAAAGAATCTATACTAGATTCTGTTAGTATATTTTTCAAAATTTCAAGATTATCACCTGAAATAAACCCTCTAACATACAATTTATAGATGAGTTTAATCTTATTAACGCTCTCCGTTTCTCTACTCTGTTCAGTGTGAGTATCCGTACTCTTTGATTTAGAAAATATAGAACCCGAAGTATTTTTTGAAAGATCAGGACAAGCCTTGCTTAATTCATCACTTATCTTTTTAGAAATTTGGACTTCAATATTGGATACACTATCTTTTAAGCTTGTATAACTATCTCCTAAAAGATGCTCAATTTTTTTAAACTTTTTAAGAACGTTTTTTAACACCTTAATATATCTGTCATATTCTTCTTTATTTATGTCTTCTGTGGAAAAAATTCTATTAAATAAAGTATTTTTTTCCTCAGTTTTGCAATCACAAAAACCGTTTAAAACTCCTAATGCTAGTTGTATGTCCGTTATAGAATCTAAACTAAATAATCGGCATATTTCTCTTTCGAAAACAATAATATTTTTATCAACTATTCTGGATGGGCAACTACTATTGGCTGTCATCGCTGACATTGCAGGGCTAAGAGGTGATCTTTGCCTAGGAGAAGATAATCCCCCACCTGCTGAAAGAGGAGTCCTTTCTACCGTAAAATGATTTTGTCTTGCAGAAGAAGAGTCTGAATGTTGTGAATCGACTTCAGGGTATTCTAATAAGGTTTCTAAATCAGAAAACTTATTGGCCGGAGTTAAGTTTAGGGCTTCTGTTTTAAGTGTATTTAGTTTTGCAAAAAAACTAGCTGCAACTGGGGCTTTATCTTGTTCTGCATTTTTTATCTGCGAATCGGTAAATTCAAATTCATAATCATCGAGTATTCTAAATAATAGAATTTTATATAAGTCTGGAAACACATTTTCAAGATTCGTTAAGAATACAGAATCGTTTTTAGAAAACAAGTTAGAAAATTTTAATTCATCAGTAACTAACTCGTTAATATCTTTATAAAATAATAATTTAAGTTCATTTTTAAAATAATCAACTAATGTATCTAATCCGGTATAAGTGTTTGTAGAGTCCTTAAGCTTAAATGCTTCAAGATATAATTCATTTTCACAAACTTGTTTTAGTTTTTTATATTTTTCTGTATCAGAATCTACCCCCCTATCCTTTAAATAAAATAATTTTCTTCGCAAACTATCTGAAATAAACAATGTTTGTTTTTTATGCCAAGCTTGCGACACTTCAGTAGGTTCGACTGGTTTTGCAATTTTAATAGTTTCTTTTTCGGTTTCTTTAAATTTTCTTGTAGCTTCAAGCCTTTCTAAAGTTTTGGTTAATTCTGCAATTTGTTCGTTAAGTGCTTCAATGTCTTTGTTTAAGCTTTCAGCTTTTTGTTCTCTGCCTGTTTTAATTTTTTCTTGTTTAGTATTTTCTTCTTTTAAAATTTCTGTAT
>CAXBWG010000162.1:0-3635 GCA_963979105.1 uncultured bacterium
TTTCATCAAATTGGTGTGGAATCGATTGGCGCAAGTCATGCCTATTCAGATGCCGAAATTATTGCATTAAGTTACCGTTTATTTACAGAGCTTGGTTTAAAAAACGTTAAAATTCATATTAACTCAGTTGGTTCTGAAACATGTAGACCTGTAATTGAGGCTCGTATTATTCAGTTTTTAGCAGCAAACATTACTCAATTATCTGAATCGTTACAAGAAAAATTTAAAACAAACCCTTTAAAACTATTAGATAGTAAAGATAAAAAATTACAGACCTATTTGTCGGGTTTACCCGATTTACGTGAAGCTCTGTCTCAAAAATCAAAAGATCATTTTAATAATGTTTTATCTTACTTAGATTACCTAGATATTCCCTTTGAATACAAACCAAACTTAGTTCGAGGGCTAGATTATTATACAGAAACTGTATTTGAAGTTGTTTCAGAAGATCTTGGTGCTCAAAATAGTATTTGTGGTGGTGGCCGATACAATAATTTAATATCTGATCTTGGAGGACCTTCTACTCCCGCTGTTGGGTTTGCTTTTGGATTAGAACGTATTGTTATGCTTATGCAAAAGCAAAATCTAGCTAAAAATCTCCCTTCTTTATTAATTTATATTGCACCTTTAGCTAAAGAATATCAAATAGACTGTGTACATTTTGCTGAAAACCTACGAAATAAAGGGTTCTCTGCAATAACAAACTATACAAAATTTACAATTTCAAATCATATTAAATTAGCCAATAAAGAAAATGCAAGATATATGATTATTTATGGAGAAAATGAGGAAGAGTCTAAAACAGTATTAATAAAAGACCTTTCTAACCGCACTCAAGAAAATGTATCACAATCAAAAATTATTAATTATTTTGAGGATCTTAACCGTTAATGACTTTATTTAATGTAATCCCAGCAATTGATTTACTAGATGAAAAAGTTGTTCGTCTTAAACAAGGGCGTTACGATGACACAACATTTTATGATTATACTCCTGTAGACTTAGCTAAATATTTTGAAGATTCTGGAGCAAAACGAATTCATATAGTTGATCTTAACGGCGCTCGAGATGGAAGCACTACACACCATAATATCATTGAAAAAATCTGCAAAAATACTTCTTTAAAAATTGAAGTTGGCGGAGGAATCCGCACTAAAAAAACAGCCTCGTTTTACTTAGATTGTGGAGTTCATCAAATTATTTTAGGATCATTATTAGTAGATGATATAACAACTTCCTTAGATATAATAAATACATTTTCAAATCAAGTTATTGCAGGAATCGATGCCAAAAGCAAAAATATTGCAACGGCTGGATGGGAAACCACATCTAGCATAACTATAGATGACTTATTAGCAACCTTAAGCACTACAAAAAGTTTACATTCTATTATTTATACAGATATCTCTAAAGATGGCATGATGCAAGGTCCAAATTTAAAAATGCTTGAATATGTTGCAAAGCGAGCAACTCACCCCATAATTGCCTCCGGGGGAATTCGAAATACTACCGATATTGAAGCTATTAAAGCTATTCCTAATATTTCAGGCTGTATTATAGGAAAAGCCATTTTAAATAACTTATCAATTCTAAAGCCTCTATTAAAAAGAACATAATTCATCTGTTATTTGTAATAATTTATAATTTATGCTATAAATAAAATTGTATTCATGATTGATAAGTATTTTGGATTTAAAACAATTAACAATGAACAGTCTGTAGTTGATTCAATTATTGAGCATTCAAGAATTGATGAAGAAGAGCTATTACTGCTTCATGAAATGATTTTAAATTTATGTAATGGAAATTTAGTAGAAGTAGAAGACTTATCATTTAAAATATCTAAAATCCGAGTAGACTCCAACCAAACATTTGAATTTATTGAAGAACAAATTATTCAATCTCATTTTGATTTTCAAAAACAATATGACTTTTTACGAATTTATCAACGAATAGAAAGTATTTCATCTTCGATTTTAAAATGTTCAGATCATATTTTACTTTTAAATCGAATTAATGGAAAATTACCAATGCAATGTCATGGATTAATTAAAGAGTTAATTGAAAATTTAATTTATACTCATAACTTATTTAAAGAAGCATTATTAAAATATGAGTCTTCTAAACAAGATGTCATCCCTATCATTCATAATATTATTGAAAAACAAGCTAAAATTAATGATATTTATTTTACCTCTATAGAAAATTTATACGAACTTGCAAATAATCAAAAATTACTAATGGGTCACTTTAGAGCTATTGAAAATATATTTATTTCGTGTGAAAAAATTGGAAACACAATTGAAAAGGCCTCTACTAGTTTAGAATGGTTATTAATTAACTAATTTTACTCTACTCCAATTGAAGGATGCCCCGAAAATATAACTCGGGTTGAGCCATTAAGTATCAGCGGATGTGTATTCCAATCATAGGATTTAAGTAATTCAGGAACATCTACCGTTGTAGAGCCCGAAATATTATAATCATTGAGTTGAATTAACTGAAACTTTCTTCCTGGTATTGGTACATACGAACTTTCTTTGGTTATATTTAGGTTTCCATTTAATTGAATATTTCCTTGTAAAATCAAATTTTGGATATCCGTGCTATTTGTAATATTTAAATATAGGGCTCCACCTGTCTGGCTAAATCCTGCTGGCAAATTAAGAGTTGAATTTGTTCTTAAATGACCACTAGTTTGAGTTGTATCAACATTAATTTCGCTACTATATAGTGTCGCATTATTTAAGGTTAAATCTCCTGATCCTTTAAATACTGGTCCAGTAATAATTCCTGAATTTAAAATTACTTGGCTTTGAGCGTTAATATTTACTGTTGGAAATGTCATGTCTGCTTGAATAGTTAAAACTGCATTGTTTGTGACTTCTATTTCGGAAGCTCCCATTGATGTAAAATTTACTGTGCTTGTAAGTGTTGTATTTGTATCTATTACATAAACTCTATTTGTGGCATCTATTGGGTCTTTGTCGTAGGTGTCTTTTATACCATCGCCGTCACTATCCATAGAACTTTCCAGTCCCCATTTTTTAGATAGGTAGTAATTGACTTTTGTAATTTCAGTGTCTGTTAATGCGTTATTAAAGATTAATATTTCAAAAATTTGACCATTTCCGAAATATTGGCTTTCAGCTCTTGAAAACAAATATAAATCATCTGTTATTGTAACATTTGATATGGTGCCTGGATTAGTAAAAGCGGCATTTACGCTATTTTTATGATAACTAAGTTCAGTTCCATCGTATTTTAAAATACCTACATTTGTTTGACCTATACCAAACCAAGAGTTCCTATCCATGGATAAGACATAGCTTCCAGAATTTCTAATTAATCCATTACCTGTACCTTCTGGTGAAAAATAAAACCCACTATTGCTATTTGTATCAATTGAATGTTCCAAAAAGATACTGCTAGTTGCGTCTAGCTTTGACACTACAAATGTTGTCATGATTGAGCCTAATTCAAAATCTGTTACCTTCATTGAATCGTTTGTTCCATCAAAATCAACGCCGTTTGATGCTGATACGTAACTTGGTTTTGAATCGTTATTTGATTGGATCATATTATTGCTATTCCCGCTCAAATCATTCCATTGATTAACAGCATCTCCATCTGTT
>CAXBWG010000163.1:0-3633 GCA_963979105.1 uncultured bacterium
TGAGGGGCTTAGCTGGAAAAGGAATGGTGTATATGAGCGCCTTGGTTGATCGAATTAATCGTTTTAATCCAACGAGTGAATTATCGGGGCTTAATAATGGTGCTAAAAATGAATGGCGGTCTGTATCTAAATTAATGTATGACTTACTTGAAAAATCGAGTCGGTTGAAAGCAAAAACAAATGGCTTATTTAGTATCGAATTTGAGGGTGTTTCTAAATTGCCTAATGGGGCTCATGGCTATGAACTGAATAACGAAAACGGGCAATACTCAGTAAAGCTTAATAAGGATACTTTTTTAAACTTTGGAGGCATTGGTAAAGGGTTTATAGTAGATAAGGTGTATGACTTTTTAAATGAGAGAGGGGCGAAGAATATCTTGGTGAATGCAGGTGGCGACTTACGGGCAAGAAGTATAGAAGCACCGTGGAAAGTTGGCATAATGAACCCGTATCAAAAAGGTCATTGTGTTGCGTGTTTAAAGATACGGAATTCGGCTGTTGTGAGTTCGGGTATAACAGCGCGTAATGTGATGAAAAAGGGTGAAAAATATACTCATTTTTTTAATGCAAATTCAAAGCAGTATATGGTAAAAACGCCGTATTCTCAGGTAACGGTTCAAGGAGATCTTGCTGCAGAGGCTGAGGTGTATGCCAAGTGTTTATTAATGGGATCTAATTTAACACTTTCGTATGGATTTAAAGGGTTAGGTGTTCGCGAGAATACACGAAAAGTGTGTCGGTTATAAAAGGAGACGGTTATATGAGAAAAATATATATTTTATTTGCAGGTGTGATGGTGCTTTTGGGAGTGACTTATGCAGATGATTTTCTTGTAAAAGAAGATAATGATAAAGGCATTAAGTTTTACGATAAAGCTATTTTAAGTGATCCCATTATGCAATTTGACCGAGATGTATTAAGGCGTCAAATGGACCAGCATATTTTTTATGTAAGAGAAGGATCACGTGGTGGTTACGACAGTTCGGGAGGTGCATGCGGATGCAACTAATAGCCATTTTAATTATTTTAATAGCTATTTGTTCGTATGATGAAGTGCATGCTGAGAAAAGTATTTCGGTGCATTTGATGAATTATGGGGATTCTGCAGATGTTGATATTTGGGAAGGCTTGATTTTGTATCAAACGGATTTATCTGATCAGACAGAGCTGTCTGCGAAGTACGGTGTAGATTCCGTAACATCTGTTAGTTTTAATACTATCTCAGAGTCAACTGGCAACCCAGAAGCCCAAGTTCGGCATTCGGGAAGTTTATCTTTGAATCATTTTTATACTAGAAATATCTCTGGAGCAACGTCCCTTCAAGTGAGTTCAAAAGAAGATTATTTTTCCTATACTGCAGGCCAGTCAATGACTTTTCCAATCATAGACCATTTAACCACTTTAAGTTTTGCTGGTTTTTATACTAAAAATGTTAATTCACCTAATATTCCCACAACTAATTCGGTGTTACTTCCGCCACCTAATCGTAGTTTAGATAGTGATCAATTAACAGCCATTATGAGTATAGAACGTTTATTGTCACTTAAAAGTAAGTTGAAAATATTGGCAGAAATGTATCGGCAATCAGGCTACTTAAGTACAGGCTACCAGCGTGTGCCGATTACAACAGGTACAACTTCAGGTATGGCATTAGAATCTGTTCCAGATAGCAGAACAGGTATGTCGGTGGCGGCTGTATATAGCAGATGGTTATTTAATAATTCGGCGATGCATATACGAGGTCGATATTCGCAAGATAGTTACAATGTAACTGCTATGAGTGCAGATGTAACGTTTTTAAAGTACTTAACCGACTTATTAATTGGGGAATTTAGGTACCGTTATTATAGGCAAACATCTGCATCTTTTTACGGAGATATTTTCGATGTGTTACCCAGTGAATATTTTACTAATCACCAAGCCTTATCGGAATTTTTTTCGAATATGATTGGCCTTGGTTTAACGTATGAAATTGAGAAATGGGGTTCTGTTAAGTTATGGGGTGATGTGTACGGTGCAGATACAGGATTTAATTACTTAACGATTTCATTGGGCTACGAACAAAAATTTTAGGAGAATAGAATGATTGATCAGATACAAGTTGTTTTAACGCAGGGGAGCTCTCAGGGCTTGATAGCTGCGTTTTTTTTAGTGTTTTTTGGTGGGGTAATGACGTCGTTTACCCCGTGTATTTTTCCGATGATTCCGATTGTGTTTTCGGTAATCACTGGAGTAGGGGGCGATGCTAAAACGAAATCTCAAATGATGTCTAAAGTATTACTTTATGGATTGGGTCTGTCGATTTCGTATGTAGTATTAGGTGTTGTCGCGGTGTTAAGTAAGGGGATATTTGGTTCGTTTTTACAAAGTGTGTGGGTGAAAATTGCTATTGCGAATGTGTTTTTTATGATTGCATTAAATACTATGGGATGGTTTCGATTGCCTCAGGTATATGTAAATAATTTAAAAGTAAACTCGAAAGGGGCGTTGGTATTATATGGTTTTTTAACAGGATTTACTATGTCACCGTGTACATTGCCTGTGTTATCTCTTGTTCTTGCTTTTGCAGCTCAAAACAGTTTGATTGTAGGGGCTAGTTTATTATGGGTATATGCTTGGGGTTTTTTTAGTCTTTTATTTTTAGTGGCCATATTTGGTACTAATTTTAAAAATAAAATGCCAAAGTCTGGACCATGGCTTAGAAAAGTAGAAGTAGTTTTGTTTGTATTGTGCTTTGGCATTGGAGAGTGGTTTTTGATTGCGTCTGGTGGGTTTTAAGTAGAAAGAAGATGTACGTGATTTCTCTGAGTTTATTTTTTTAACTCTTTGATTAATGTTAGATCGAAGTTATTTGTTTCTATTTTATAATTATTTTCATAACCTTGATTTATCATTTTAGATTTGAGGATGATGAACGCTATTTATGGCGGAGAGAGAGGGATTCGAACCCCCGGTGAAGTTGCCCCCACAACGGTTTTCAAGACCGCCGCATTCGACCACTCTGCCATCTCTCCAAGTTAGTAGATGAAATTTTATCATTTAATGAAATTCTATTCAAATAAATTATAATGTTTAAAACGATTCCAATATGGGTAAAATAATTTTATAAAAGGGGGGATTGTTAAATGCATTTAAATGATCTTTTTTCGAACGAAATAAAAATTGATTTTGCAAACGATCTACATATTAGTGAGAGCAAAATCAAGGAATACATTCATCGTTGGCCTGATGAAATTTATGAAATAATTATTATGTTACAAAATTCTGATCAATTAAAACATTATATATATCATCTGCCAAATGGAGATGGTGTTTTAGAATTTAATTTAAATGAAAAAAACAAAAAAATAGATATTATATTTCACAATATAAACAATTTAAAACTACATAAACGGTTCAAACATCTGCTTGGGAAAATATATGAAGATATTATGTATGAAAAAACGCAAGCACAAATAAGTTTAGATCCTTCTGTTGAGCAAATAGATTCTTTTTTAAGAAATCATTAGTCCTTTTTACTGTACATCAAAATAATTTCTTTGTAGAATATAATGCATACAAATATTATATTCTAATGTAATATATACAATATTTTTTATAGTTAATGGAGAGATACTCAAGTGGCTTAAGAGG
>CAXBWG010000164.1:0-3591 GCA_963979105.1 uncultured bacterium
CTAATTTATCTAATACAATTTTACTTCCTAACCTCTGATCTACCATCATAAGTGTAACTTGTGCCTGAATTTTAGGATCTAATCCTTTAATAACTTTCGCTGCTAAATTACCCGCTAAAAATGACAAAATCAAACTAATATAGTCCGGTTTTAAATTTTGAGTTTTAATTAAAAATATAAAATCATTTAAATTTGTTTCCGTTACAAAATCAAAATAATATTTAATATTAGCATTCATATTTATTTTCATATTAGATCCAGCACCAGATCCCCCTAAGCCTTCTGGTAATTCTAAATTTGGATTTACATTAATTGAAGGACCTCCACTATCGCCATCTTCTTTTTCTAATAACTTTTTCTGGTAAATTATATAAATAAATATGGCAACGCCTAACAAAATAATAAGAATTAAAAACAATACATTTTGTGGAGTTATCAAAGGTTGCACTCCAGGAACAATCGTAATTGATTCTGGTTCTTTTGTAGGATCTTCATAAAAGGGCTTAAACTCCATTTTAATAATATCGCGCCCTTCTTTCATAGATAACACTTGCTTAATCGTAGATTCTGCTTTTCGCGCCTGACTTCGAGGATAATTTTTATTTGCTAACACAAACACCAACATACGACTAATTTTAGGTTCAACTAATGTTGTAATAGAGTCAAATGGTAATTTATTTAAAGAATCTGGAGCTATATTTTTTAAAGCAGGTACACCTGGTAATAAAAACACTTCTTCTTGTTTAGGTTTAGTCTTCGACCGTTTCGGCGTAGACTCTTGCGTATATTTAACAGAATACTGAGAATCTGTCATTTGAACTTGCACTCGCACAATAAAATTATTTTCTCCAAACATAGCATCTAAACTAGTTTGAGCTAATTTAGTCAAACTATCTTCAACCAAATATTTATCTGAAGCAGCAAAAGCAGATTGAGATAAAAGCATAATAAGTAGCAGTAATTTAATTAAGTATTTCATTTTTTCTCCTTTTTATCTTTTGCTATTTTCACAGCCCATTTTCCATTATCTAGCTCTTCAACAGATACTTGCTTTCCTGGCATTTGTTGTCGAACTTCTTGAGCATAGCTATAAGCAGTATTAGAATCACCCACTATTCTCAACACTTGCATTTCAACAGAGCTATCCACTTTCTTTTTAGCTTTTTTCTTTGATGCTAAAAATGCTTTAGTTTGTTGATCCTGGCGCTTAACTTCTTCTTCTGCATTTTCTATAAATGCTTTCAATGCTACATTTTGCTGATCCAAATAAAGTGCTCTTTTCCAAGCCTCTATCGCTTTTTTTACATGACCTGCCAAATAATAAGACGATCCCATTCTCTCAAAAATCGCAGAATTTTCAGGATCAAAACTGGCTAAAACAGTTAGCGAATCAACAGACTGAGCAGGATACCCACTACGCAGTTGAATTAAGGATTCTTTCCAATACTTCGCTTCTATATTTTCTACCCGATAACTTCCTAAAGGTAATTCTAAGTTACGTTCTAAAAGTTGTTTTGATGTATAGTTTTTTCTATCTAAATATAATGATTGAATTAAAATATCTCGAGCTAAATCTGTTTTATTAGATAAAATATAAAGTTTTGCTTCCCTCTGCAATCGTTTTACTGTACGAGAAGCTTCAGCATCTAGAGATTCATCTTTTCCAAACTGGCGTTCATTTTCTTGTTTATCAATATCAATTTGCGAATAAATCAATAACGTATTTTGTTGAATCTGTTGTTCTTCATTAAGTTGTGAAACAGGAATTAAATTAATTTTTTCTAATGCTTTTGAAAATTGTTTTTGTTTTAAAAACTTATTATATTTTTCAATAATTTCCATTTCATCATCTGTAAGCTCTATAGGGCCAGAAGATTTAACTGGTCTAAATGAAGATCCGGATTTTACACTGCTAGATACTTCTTGAACTTTTACAGGTTGCTCATAATCAGCCGCTTCTGTAGGACTAGGTGTAACTTCAACACCATCTGGTTTACCACCAACCGCAAACAACGAAGTTGTAATAATAGCAAACGCCAAAATAAAACTAATTAAATTTTTCATAATAATTGAATGATTACTCCTATTATACGCAAGTTTTCTCCTCACATCAAAGAGATATCGTAAATATGCCCTGATAAACTAATCTTTAAACCTCTTTTATTGCATTTTTAAAAGATTCTAATGTTTTATCAATCTCTAAAGATAAGTGGCAACTAGAGCTAAACCATGTCTCATATTGAGATGGTGGCAAAAATATACCATTGCCTAACATTAAATGAAAAAATTTAGAAAATAATTTAAAATCCGATTTCTGAACATCTTCAAACGAATTTACTTCTGCAGCTGTCATGAATAATGACAGCATAGAGCCTTTATGATTAATACTCATTGGCAAATTAAATTTTGAAATAAGTTTATTTAACTCTGTAACTAAATAAGTTGTATTTTCATTTATAGCCTTAAACACGTCACCATTTTTTAGTTGAGTTAATGTCTCGATTCCGGCCGCCATCGCTAATGGGTTACCAGATCACGTTCCGGCTTGATACACAGCCCCTAAAGGTGCCACCATATCCATAATTTCAGCACGTGCAGCATATGCCCCGCACGGCAAGCCCCCGCCAATTACTTTTCCTAAGACAACAATATCAGGTTCTACCCCAATCCATTCATGAGTACCTGTTACCTGAGTTCTAAATCCACACATAACTTCATCAAAAATCAATAATGCATCATAATTATTACACTGCGCTCTAAGCTCGGCGATAAAATTTAAATCAGGTAATACCAATCCCATATTTCCTGCAACCGGTTCTAGCATAACACCCGCAACATTAGATCCATGTTCTTTAAAAAAAGATCGAACTTGTTTTGTATTATTATAATCTAACACGGCTGTGTTACGTACTACATCTTCCAAAACGCCTAAACTATCTGGAACACCTAAATTTTGAGCACCAGACCCTGCTGCAACCAAAAGCGCATCTGCATGCCCGTGATAACAGCCTTTAAATTTTACAATAATTGATTTTTTAGTAAACCCACGAGCAACTCGAATAGCACTCATTGCAGCTTCTGTCCCAGAACTTACAAAACGAACCTTATCTGTATATGGATAAAAGTCTTTTACTAAGTTTGCTAGTTGAGTTTCTAATTGAGTAGGGGCTCCAAATGTAGTGCCATTTTGCATAACAGTGTTAACTGCATTTAAAACATCAGAATTAGCATGCCCTAAAATTAGTGGACCAAAACTTAAAACATAATCAATAAATGTTGTATCGTCTTCACTTGTAATGTAAGCCCCCTTACCTGATTTAATAAATACAGGAGTTCCTCCTACAGAATTATATGCACGAACAGGGCTATTAACCCCGCCCACTAACGATTGTTTTGCATCTTCAAATAAAAGTTGAGATTTAGAATTCTCCATGAAAAAATTATATCGTAGTTATATACGTTTGAACATTGAGCATTCGATTAACTTATAACTCCATAGGATAATAGGTTTTAGTATTGTTTTTGAATTACTTTAGGATAAAAATATGGGAAGTTCCAAGAACCTCTGCCTCCTAGCTGCAACGCACCGCT
>CAXBWG010000165.1:0-3578 GCA_963979105.1 uncultured bacterium
TTTAATGTTATGGCCTATATTTGGGGCAGTAAACCAGTTATTAGGAGGCTTAGCTTTAATTGTAATTTCTGTTTATGTAGCAAAAAGTAGTAAGTGGGTCGTATTAACACTTATTCCGTGTGTGTGTGTGTTAGGTGTAACTATTTGGGCAAGTATATTAAATCAAATGAGTTTTTTTACAAATAAAAATTATTTATTAAGTGCAATAAATTCTATTATTTTAGTACTGGCTTTTTTTATTGCTATTGAGGCAATTAAATTATTACCAATTAAGCTCATGTTTAAGCGTAAGAGGGTAGTAAAATTATAAAATTTTTAGCTATAAGTGGTGCAGGTGTTGTGGGGGTGATGTTACGTTATTTAATTATGTTAGCGTGTAATCATTTTCATTTTTCTATTTCTACATTAATTGTAAATGTGTTGGGCTGTTTTATTTTTGGACTAGTGTTAGCGTTTTCTGATCAGTTACATGTTTCTGAATTTGTAAAAGTGTGTTTAATGGTTGGTCTATGTGGGGCACTTACTACGTTTTCTTCGTTTGCCTACGATTTAATTCGGCTTTTAGCTAACCAGCAATTTAATTGGGCCATTATATATTTTATTTCTACCAATGTGTTAAGTATTATAGGCTTTGGATGTGGCTATTTAGTTCCTACTTTATTTAAATCTTAATAAATAAGCATAAAACTAAGATAATAATTTAAATTATCACTTTTAGAGGCCCCTAAGCTCGAAACAAACGGCCTCGAATTAACCCCTGTTTCAAGTGAGAATTCGTAACCATAAACTAGTTTTGTATTAGTACTAGACTCGTTATAACTAGAATAATCAATAAATGCTGTGCCATATAAATCTGCAGACACTAGTTTATATTTCCAAGAAGATGCATTAAATGTTTCGAGTTTAT
Source organism: uncultured bacterium (assembly GCA_963979105.1). GTDB lineage: Bacteria > Margulisbacteria > Marinamargulisbacteria > CAXBWG01. The sequence continues at coordinate 908 of CAXBWG010000165.1, forward strand.
GATTATATTCAAGCGTTGCAGTTGTCATGGTTTTATCTGAATAAACGGTATTTAACAGGCCTCTAAGTTTAGTGTAGTGGTCCATATTTTTGGTTGTGTTTAGTAGAAAATTTAGTTTTGATTGTTTAAAATAGCGAGTACTATTTAGGCCAACTCTGTAGTTAACATCGGAATTTACTATAATCGCACTAGTTAAGCTTAATTCATAATCGTTATACTTAAATCTAGAATAAACGACAGGGTAGAGCTCGTTAAAATTATATTCAGCAAAAAGATTAACAGATTTTATAGGTGAAATTGCATTAAAATAAAATGGGTAACCTAAGCTTAGTAAGCCCGCCTGATTAACTTTTTGGTAAGTTAAACTTAAGGGACTAAAATAAGTGGTTGCAATATTAACTTGTGAATACGTATCTAGAAAAAGCGCGCTATAATTAACATATCCTAATTTATCTCCACCAACAACAAAACCGCCTAACCGAAATTTTTTATTATAGCTAAAAAAAGGTAATCGCGTATGAGGTGCTAATGTTTTAAGTATACTTAACCCTACATTGGCAGTATTTATTTGGCTTTTAAAGTGGGTATACTCTGTTTGAGTGTATAGGTTAGGGTTAATTTCGGCATTTAGTGAAGGTGTGTAGAGGGTAGTGCTAAGCGCTGTTTTGTATAACCCGTATGAGCTAGATTCAAGTCCGGTGTAATAGAGAATGTTTTGAGTTGTAATAGGGTTACTCATAAAGCTAGGTCCAGCAAGTTTTTCGATAGATTTAGAGTTTAGGTTATATCTGTATGCCTGATAGTTATGATCGTAATTTGCACTATAATAAAGCCATGGTTCATTTAAAAAAATAGAATTTTCTTTAGCTTGTGTGTTTAGTAGAGGGGTATAGGTGAGAGTTGTTAGATTAAGTGCGTAAATATCTTGCGAGGCTTGTGGGTGTTTAACCCCCATATAAACTGTTTGGTTAATATGGGTAAGTTGGGTAATGTAAAACGGAAAGCTAGCAAGCGTTTGTGAATTGTTGGTTAGATTTATAAGATCACAGCCGTGAGAGTTTAAATGTTGTTTGGCATAAATTAAATCGCCGTTATCTAAAATATCGTAGGCAAGAATTGGGCCAGAAAGCAGTTTTTGTGCGTGTTTGGAGGCTAAATCAAATTTATATAGGTCAATATCGTAACCCACAGAATAAGAATCTATATTGTTAAAGCCTAGTTTAGGATTAGAGAGTGCAATATAAATCGAATTATTATGAATTCGAAGTGAATCTGTAATGGGCGCTAAATAGAAGGTATAAAGAATAGTTTGAGTATGTGTTTCAAGATCGTATTCGGTTAAATAGTAAGGGGTATAAATAGAAAAAGGGCTAACTTTATATGTTTTTTTGTGAATACTGTAGAGTTTGTTCTTGTGTAATTGGCTTTGGCTTAAGTTGGTATTTGTAGTTAGTGCTTGTGTAGCTGGCAAAATCCAGTTTTTGCTTTGGGTAGTTAATTCTGTTTTATAATTTTCAAATACAGTGTTAATAGATTTTTTATACTCTTTTTTTGAAAATTTATTAAGATAATTATAACCAAAATAATCTCTAATAGAAGGAGGCTGTTTAGCAAACGAGTTAATTAAAGTTGTGAGTGTAGATTCTGAATAAGTTCGAGCTAAATAATCTACAAAACCGCTACCATATAAATAGTCTTGGCCTAACGGAAAATAGGTATATCTAAACGATGATTGTAATAGACTAGGAAGCGTTTTTTGTTTAGCCTTAGTTAATAGCATAGCGTTATATAGCCCGTCGTTAAGTCTACCCTGATAGTTATGTAAACTAGATTCCATATAAACAGCCATTCCTTCTACGAATGTGTTAGGTAGCAGTGCTTGAGTAGAAAATAATCCAAAGGGAGTTCTAAATTTACTATTAAAAAAATGAACATTATGAAATTGTTCGTGAATAGAAACTGTTTCGAGCCAATTTCTAGAAAACATACTTGCACTTTCGCCAGCAGGGGCAGGACTAAATAAAGAAATTTTGTTTGTATTGGTTAACGAATACCCATTTAAGCCCATTCCCATATCTTGTAATACCACATAGATATGTGGAGGCTTAGGCGTTTGGGTAACATTAAGCACCTTTTGCCTGTGCGTTTCTAAGTAATATAGGCTTTCTATTGCTAAACTCTTGTAATGTTTAGGGCTATATATACTAAAATGTTCAGATTCAAAAAGGTGCCAACTTTGAGCTGCATTCAAAGCACTAAACATACATAAAATAACAAAACTAACCCACAATTTCATAAGGTGTTACCTGTATAAAGTTTAAGTGACAAAACCCCTAAATACAAACAAATAATTACGTTATAAATTAACTGGAATTAAAAAACTAGTTAATAAATTTAAGTTTTAATAAAAAAAAATACAGTTTATCGTAAAAAAAGTGTTTGAGTTTGATTTTATTAATTTATTGTAAAAAAAAGAGTAAATTATTGTTAGTTTGTATGTACTTGTCTAATATTTAGAGAAAATAAATAAATAATTTTTTATTATTTACAGATTAATTGATTTGTAGTAATATTTTCTTAACTTTCAAGTAATCAAAAATTAATAATAGGGGTTTTTTCGTGGGAATGAGTCATTCTGGCAATTTTAGTTCAAGATCAACGGTGTGGCTAG
>CAXBWG010000166.1:0-3561 GCA_963979105.1 uncultured bacterium
GATTTGATAAATATTATCAAATGGTAAAATGTTTTCGAGACGAAGATTTGCGTCCAAACAGACAACCAGAATTTACTCAATTAGATTTAGAAGCATCGTTTATAGATGAACGTTATATTTATGCGTTGTTTGAACCTCTTGTAAAAGAGATTTTTAAAAGTGTAGAAAAAGAGATTCAAACTCCATTTGTCCATATTACCTATGAAGATGCCCTTAATAATTATGGTAACGATCATCCTGATTTACGTTTTGATATGAAAATGATAGATGTGAGTAAGTTGTTACCAAATGTAAATTACAAAATATTTCAATCTATTTTAAGTGCGGGTGGGGCAATAAAAGTAATTAACGTAAAAGGTAAAGCAGCCGATATAAGCAAAAATATGTTACAAGAAGAGTTAGCTAAAAAGGTAGTTCCTAGTTTTGGTGGTAAAGGAATGAGCTGGATGAAATATCAGGACTCAAAATTAGTATCAAATATTGTGCAGTTTTTTTCTAAAGAAGAACAAGATTCACTTGTGTCACATTGTAATGTAGAAGAAGGCGATGTATTACTATTTATTGCAGATTCAAATAAAGCTGTTGTAAACGATGTATTAGGTAGGTTACGCCTTTATGTTGGGCAAAAATGGGGATTTATAGACACGGCTAAAATTTCGCCATGTTGGGTAACAGAGTTTCCTATGTTTGAGCTAACAAAAGATAACAAATTAAGTTCTACTCATCATCCATTTACCCAACCAGATGAGAGTTTTATGACGGCAAAAACAAAAGAAGAGTTATTAAAGATAAAATCTCGTGCTTACGATTTGGTAATAAACGGCGAAGAAGTGGGTGGCGGAAGTATACGAATTCATGATTCTAAAATGCAAGAGAAAATTTTTGAAGTATTAGGCCTTGATGCAACTCAAATTAAAGAAAAATTTGGATTTTTTGTAGAAGCCCTAGAATACGGAACACCGCCTCATGGTGGAATAGCACTTGGTATGGATAGGTTAATTGCCATGATCACACAATCAGAGTCTATTCGAGAAGTAATTGCATTTCCAAAAAATAGAGTTGCCTATTGTCCGTTAACCAAAGCACCATCTGTTGTAGACGAGGCTCAGTTAAGCGAACTAAAAATAGATCTAATAAAAGACGATTAATTTTTACGTTTAAAACTTTTAAATAAAGGGTATTTAACTATTAGATGTTATTACCATTATATTTATCGGTAGTGAAAAATAATAAAAAAAATAGAGTATCGTGGGCTCATGCGCAAGCAAAACAGTACACGAGTAATTACGTATCTAATAAATATTCCAATCCACCATCAGCCCTAAAACAGTATCCGGTTATTATTTGTATTCATGGGTTTGGATCATCTCCATTTGAATGGGAAGAATTTGCATCTTACGCACAAGAAAATGAGTGTTTAGTGTCTAATATATTTTTAGGTAATCATAAAAGTTTAAAAGAGTTTGCAAATAGTAGTTGGCAAAGTTGGTTGAACTCTGTAAAAAAGGAATATCTTAGATTAACAAAAATTGGATTCGAAAATATTTCGATATGTGCCTCATCTACTGGAGCAACGTTAGTGTTGCATGCCTTAAATAACAAAGTATTTCAACCTAGTTTGCCATTAAAACACGTAATTATGGTAGATCCGTTAGTCGATATAAACGAAAAATTAATTTACAAATTACCGTATATAAAAAATATAATATTCGATATACCTGTGCCTACAAAATCTAAAGAAAAAGGAAACTGGATTCCAAAACGGCCAGTAAATACAGTAATTCAATTATTAGATTTAATTTCAAAAACAAAGCATTTATTAAACTCAAAACTTACGGCTCTTAGTCATGTGAAAATTACAATTTATAACTCTACAAACGATCCTGTTATAAACCATAATTCAGCAGATACAATTGTAAATGCATTTAAACAAAACTATGTTGCAAAAATAGATCATTACAAAATGGATTCAGATTTACATGTATTCTCAAGGTTAAAAGGTAGAGATAATATTCAAATCAAAGATATTAAAAATCAAAAAATGTTTTTTGATAATGTGATAGCAGGTATAAAAAAATAGTGTAATAGGTCTATAGTATGTAGTATTTGATTAAAAAAATTTGTATAGTGGTAAACACTATGCCAGAGTTTTACGAAGTGTATCGAATGAAAGCGTATTTAGATGATGCTAAAATTCTAAATAAAAAAATTATAGCTGTAGAGATTCCTACATTAGGTGCAAGATGTTTTAAATCTCATACAAAAGAAAACGCAAAAGCTTTTTTTTTAAATAATTCTATGACATCTATTCAAACAATTGCCAAATATACTATTTTTAATTTTAAACAGGGGGCTATGCTTTGTCATTATCGGTTTACGGGTGTGCCTCATATTGTAGGTAAGAGCTATACTAATAGGGTATTAAGTATTCATAGTTTACCACTAACTAACTATTCAAAAAAACATGTTCGCTTTAGTTTGGTATTTGAAGATAACCAACAACTAGATTATGTAGACACTAGATGTTTATCTCATATTCATATAAATCCCAAAGAAAATTCCGTAGCTGCGTTTAAATCTAAATTGCCATGTCTACAAGATCTTAATAATTACAAACCTCTTACATTTAGAGAATTTACAAACGTAATAAAAACATCTAAACAAGATATTAAAATTTATTTGCAAAATCAATTAACACCACCCTCTGGAATAGGTAATTATTTAGCGTGTGAAATTTGTCATGGGGCAAAACTGTCTCCATTTCAAACAATTAGTTCTCTTACCAAAATGCAATATAATGCATTGGTAACTAGCATTAAAAAAATTCATGAAATTTGTATTAGTAGAGCCGATTATAATTGGTTTTGTGTGTATCATAAACAGCGCTGCGGTACCTGTAATAGCCCTATAAACCATCAAAAACATTCTCATAAAAATAGCCAAACAACCTGGTGGTGTCCACAGTGTGTTTTAGCTTAAAAGTGATGAATGTAAGCTCAAGTAAACAAACTCATTTGAGCTGGGTGATGATTAACAGATTCATAACCTTGAAGTAAGGTTTTCGCATGGCTAACAACTCTTTCAGGCAAGCCTGCCATTTGGGCAACATGAATGCCGTAACTTTTATCTGCAGGGCCATTGATTAGTTTATAGGTAAAGGCTAATTTTTGATTATCTTCTTGAATTTCCATCGATACATTTTTTAGTGAATTGCACGTCGTCTCAATCGATGTTAGCTCATGATAATGCGTAGCAAAAAGGGTTCTGGCCCCAATGCTATCATGAATAAATTGTACAACAGCACCCGCTATCGACATGCCGTCGTAGGTAGAGGTTCCTCTACCTATTTCATCGAGTAAAATTAAACTTCGTTTACTTGCATTATGTAATATAGTTGCGGTTTCTACCATTTCTACCATAAATGTAGATTGCCCAGAAGCTAGATTGTCGGATGCTCCAATTCGGGTAAAGCATCTGTCTACAAGTCCTATAGTTGCAGTTTCTGCTGCCACAAAACAGCCTGATTGTGCCATAATAACAGCCACGGCTACTTGTTTCATT
>CAXBWG010000167.1:0-3521 GCA_963979105.1 uncultured bacterium
CGTAAAAGTTGATATTAGACACAAAATTCATATTTGCAGCATTAAAATTCATATAATGAAAATTTCGATTATTTATTCCATGAGTTAATGTGCCTGAATCTTTTCCTAAAAAATAATTTTTAGTACTTATTTCTGCAGCATTAATTGTATATGAAAAAAACAAAACAGATATAATTTGAAAAATTATAAAGCGCATATTGATAGTTTAATTCATTATGATAAGAATTGACAAAAGAAGAAAATAATAAAAAAATATGAATGCTAATAAATTATTATGAAGTATTTATTTTTGAAGGTTATAATTATTATTGTTTGTTTAACTTCGGTTAATTCTGCTTCTAGTGGGGGAAGCTTATTACTTGCATCAAATAACAATGAATTTGATAGTTTGTCAAATATGGTATCTCTTTTGTTTTTTAATAAGACAAAGAAAACTAATGTTTCTGAAAATTATACTCAAGAATTAAATTCTGGAAATCAAAGAAAGTCTATTTCAAGCCCAGATAAAGTGTTGGTTTTTTTAGATCCAGATCAGTTAATTGATCCTGTTAGCGCAAAGCGTATTATTGCTAGAAATATTGAAATGCCTCGATTTGATATTAATCAATTAGAATTTAGGACAAGTGAAAATGTGTTGGAAAACGTATATGTTTCAAAAAATATTTCTGAAAAGTCGATTGCTAAAATTATTGAAACTCATTATTTAGATCAAGTTAAATCTATATTAGAAAACCCTGAAATTCAAAAACAACGAATATCTCAATTTAAAGAAGAGAAATACACGTTTGAGTTTTCTAAAGGGCGTAGTTATTCTGTAACTGCAGCTGATTTGAAAGCGTTATTTAATTCCTCTTTTTTTTATGTGCCTTATATTCAATCTATTAAATTAAAAGAGAAAACGTATAAAAAGAAAATTGAAAAAAATAAGTACGTTAAAATAACAAAAATAGATATTAAACTGTCTGGTGGGCTACTTTGGTATCAGTTTAAAATTAATTCCGATAAATCTAGTAATATTCAATTAATTGCACATTTAAAGTCAGAGGTTGATAATTCTGAATCAATTAAGCCTTATTTAAGAAACTCTAAGTTAATAAATAATATGGTATCAAATTTAATAAATGAAATGGGGAGTTATTTAGCGTTTGAAACAAAAACGTTACCTCCTTTTGAGTTGCAAGGGAGTGTGATTTCTGCAAAAAAAAATAACTATAAATTTAAATTTTCAAAATCAATTCCTGTATTTTTAAATGATCATTATTGGTTAATGGAAAATTATGAAACCGCAAGTAGAAAAGGATCTAGGCCTGTGGGGTTAGCGTATATAAAATCAAAAAATCTAAGTTCAGATCGAGTAATAAATGCTTCTGCTGTGCAGGTTTTTGGTAACAATAATAAATTGGTTAGTTGGGTAAAAGAAGCTCCTTATTTTGGGATGTCTATACAGGTTGGAGGATCTAAATATTCAGGTATGTATGTAGACCCGCGAGATTCGGCGACTATGATTGGTGAGATATTTAGTAATACTATTACTTCTAGTTTTGGCGTTGACTTAGATTTTTCATTTGATATATCGCGATATATTAAGTCTCCTATGTCATTTTTAGATGTTTCAGTAGGATCTAGCCTTCCTTCAAAATTTGATTATTATAATAGTTCGAGCCCTTTTGTTTATTTTATTAACTATTATGCACGGTTTCGAAAAATATATTGGATTAAGCAAGTTGCAATATCTCCATTTTTTGGCATTGGGGAACATTCATTTAATATTAATGAATCTGATAGTAGTAAGTTTGTAATGAAAAATATGGCGGTTAACTTTGGCTGCTTTATTGAAAAGCGAATAAAGCCATTTGTAGGTTTTAATATAAAATATCAGGTGGGAAAAACATTAGGGGATGCGAGTATTTCAAATAGCATTAACACGTTAGATGACGAATCCAAAAGTGCAGAGTTTTCTGATTTAGGGTATAGCTCTGTTAGTGTTGGCGTAACATTTTACAAGTAAACTCTAGAGAATACGTCTTATATGGATTATCATAAAGAAAAATTTCAAGGAGAGTAACGATGAAAGTTTTTAAGCTTGTTTTAATAGCGATTTTTAGTTTTTTTATAGCATTTCCAGCTACAGCTACTGTGCCTGTATCTAAAGAAGCTACAATTATTAACTTTGTAAGTCCAGCAGAGGTATATATGGAGTCGGTTGGTATTTATAAATCTGGTGAAAAACGAAAACGAAAACGACGTAAAGATGTTAAAAAAAATGGAGTTCAACGTGCCATAGAAGATGCAAAAAAAGCAGCTGTATATTATTTGGTATTTAATGGAACAGATCCATTGGTTTCTCGTGCCGATGAAATTAAACGCTTTAATAAAATTTCAGATGAGTTCTTCACAAAAGAAAATATAGATAACATGATTGTGTATACAAAAGCTCAACCCAAAAACGTATCTTCTTTAGATAATGGTGAAGGGGTTAAGGTGTTTATTGAATTAAAAGCAAATTATGACTATATTCGTAAATATTTAGAAGAAAATTTAGTGATCTATTCAAAACAGGAATTATCTGAAGAATTAGGGTATCCGCAAATTATGGTAATACCTGCAAAGTCTGTTGACCAAACGCCGTTGGACGTTTTAAAAACCAATAAGCAAGCACAACATGCAGCGGGTGTAATTGAGAGTTTTTTAACATCAAAGCAATATGAAGTTCTTGTTCCTACACAAATTGAAAATATTAATGAATTAGCAGAAAGTATTCAGACAATAAAAAAAATAAGTGATGATCCTGTTTATAATTTAGCGTTGCAAATTGGATCGGATATTTATTTAGATTATAGTATCGGGCAATCTAAATCGGCTTATGATACAGACCAAATTTCGATAACTATTAGAGCTTACGAAACAACTACGGGAAGGCTATTAGCTACAGAAACAGGGTATTCTGAACCTCGTGTTGGTGAAGAGTTTGTGTCTATTGAAGAAGCAATTACGGGTGCAATTGTAAATATAGCGCAACGTATTACTAAATATTGGGAAGAAGATTTATATAAAGGTGTGCAATACAAAATAATTACAACAGTCGCTGTTAAAAATATATCAGAAGATAAATTAGAAGAAGTTCACGATGATTTTTTCGATGTACTAGAAAACGTATCTCAACATTTGAAAGAAAATGTGGTTACTGAAAAAACGATAGATGTATCGGTATGGTGTAATAATGAAGATATTCAAAATTCAAGACAGTTGTTTCGGATATTAAAAAATGAGTTTAGTGATAAACAAAATATATTACGCCTGAAGGTGGTAAACCGAAATAGAAAGTTATTAATTTTAGATATTAAATAACGAGTGAACTTAATAATATGTAGTTTAATTAGTATTGTATGCTTATCTGGCTGTATTTCTAAACATGAAATTGTCTCAGATATTCAAGAGAATGTAATTAATCAAGCTAGTTCTCAGACTCCTTTTTGGACTAATTATAATTTTATTGAGGCGCAGCCTTATTTTTATTTTAT
>CAXBWG010000168.1:0-3517 GCA_963979105.1 uncultured bacterium
AAATCGTACCGATTTTTGTTCTGGAACCTCACCCGGATTTAAAGGCACTCTATCATCGTCTAACATAACCCAAATTCCATCTCGTTTAACCACTGGTCTTTTTTTTGCATAATAAAGTGGCACTATTGGAATATCTTCTAAATATATATATTGCCATACATCGAGTTCTGTCCAATTCGATAACGGAAAAACTCGAATAGATTCTCCTTTATGTTTTTTAGTATTATATAACGACCATAATTCTGGCCGTTGATTTTTAGGATCCCACCTGTGTTGGGCAGATCTAAATGAAAATATACGTTCTTTTGCACGAGACTTTTCTTCATCTCGGCGAGCACCACCGAAAGCGGCATCGAATTTATATTTATCTAATGCTTTTTTTAACGCTTGTGTTTTCATAATATCTGTATGAACAGCAGATCCATGAGAAATAGGCCCAATATTTCTTTCTATTCCTTCTGGATTTGTATATACAATTAAATCTAAATCACAGTCTTTAGTCATTTTTTCTCTAAATGAAATCATTTCTTTAAATTTCCATAACGTATCTACATGCATAACAGGAAATGGTAATTTAGCTGGATAAAAGGCTTTTCGGGCAACATGTAATAATACAGAAGAATCTTTTCCAATTGAATAAAGCATGACTGGGTTTTTGGTTTCTGCTACAACTTCACGCATTATCTGAATACTGTCTGCTTCTAACTGCTGTAAATGTGTTAGCCTATCTTGAGCAAGACCTTTGGAATTATGTGTCATGATTGAAGTCCTTTTTGATTATTATTTTTTTGCATTTTAGATACAATTTTGCCATCTACAATATGCAATCCACACTCTTTATTTTCAGGACTTTCCCACCACCATCTACCAGCACGAATATCTTCACCTGGCTTTATTGCACGTGTACAAGGCGCACATCCAATAGATGGATAGCCTTGATCATGTAAAGTGTTATACGGAATTTTTAATCGTTTAATTTCTGCAAAAACTTCGTTATGAGACCACTTAATTAAGGGATTAATTTTTATACAATTATGAGCGTTATCTTCTTCAAATAATGCCATATCGGTTCTGGTTACACCTTGTGCATTACGCACCCCTGTAATCCAGGCATCTGCTGAGGCTAATAGCCTATTTAGAGGCTCTGTTTTTCTAATCGCACAACACTCTTTTCTGTTTTTAACACTTTCATAAAACGAGTTTGGCCCCTTTTTACGAAGGAGCGTTTCTACAGAATGCGTATCTGGATAATACACTTCATAGTTAAATTTATATTTGTTACGCGTTTTTTCCATGACATTATAGGTTTCTTGATTTAGCCTACCGGTATCTATCATAAAAACTCGAGCATTTTTAGTTACTTGCATACTGTAATGAGTTAACAACTGATCTTCTAATCCTAAAGATGAGGCTAGCACTACGTTATTTTTAAAGGCATCAAAAACAAAAGTTAACACCTCTGTTAAGCTAGACTCTTTAAATTGTTGATTTAATTTTTTAATATCCATTTTAGCTGTTTCCATTTTTATTATCTACTTGAGCATAACTACTGCCAGATAGCTCAGCTTGTAATTTCCATTGCTGCATAATAGCACCTGCTGCATCTTTTTTATCTGTTACAAATTGCCCAGAAGAAATTTCTTCTTTTGTGTATAACACTATATCCTTAAAACTTTCTAAACTACTAGGGTCTTGAATTTGAAGTGTTAGTTTTGCCCAATCAACAACACTAAAAAATAAACGTAATAAGGAGTTGTTTTGAGGTTCAGATAATTCTTGTGGTAACTGATTAATAATTAATTGAGTACCAGAACTTTCAAACGATACATCTTTAGACCTAGTATAGTCATAATAACTTTTAATAATTGAATTTATAAACGAATCGCCTATCTCAAAAAATTTTAAATTTGATGCAGTAACAAAGGCAAATTGATTGCTTAATAAATTTACATCAGAATTAACACTAATTTTTCTTGCTGAAATAGGTGCCTTTACAAGCTCATACAAATTATCATCGGCAAAACCCCCAAAGGTGGCCGCCTCTGCTTTTGTTAATACAGATATAATATTATCTGGGTGTCCTCCTAGAGCTAAGAAAAAAGATCTACATTGGCTACATGGCTCACACGAAGAAATAAGAAGCGCGTTATCTGGCACCCTATTTTGTTGCGGATTTTGTTGTAAAAAATTAATTAACGCAACCGTTTCTGCATGTAACATCGAATTATTATTTGCTACAACTAAATTTGTACCTAAAGACAGAATTTTATATATATCATCTTGTTTATAAGCTAAAAGTGCCCCAAATGGCCCTGAGTTTTTCGTTGAAGAAAGGTCTACTGCCATATTAATTAATTCATCTAAACTAAATTTTTTATCTTGATACTGGCCATATATACTAGCGTAATCTAAACATGATTGCATGTTCCTTAAACTTGCAGCTAATGACTCTATAGTTTGATTTTGAATTGTTTTTTTCATAGAATTTCCCAACACTAAATCTGATAATCCATTGGTTTTGGTAACCCAAACTTAGTTTTAGACCATAATCGTTCATGTACATATTGCAACGCGATTTTAGCACCCACTTCCCCTAAGCCAATTTTCAAAGCAAAATCAGTATTTCCTGTAATAATGTAAGAAATAATAATGGTTGTCATGGTGGCCGTAACCCTCCATGATATTACTTTTGCTAAACTTCGACGCTTTAACTCTTTCATAATATATTTAGGCCTTTTCAATAAGAACTTTCCAATACCCCTGCTCTTGCTTATCTTGGCTCAACACCTTATGCCCTTCAAGCTTTACAGAATTTGGCACATTTTGAATTGGAGCGCCATCATCTAGAAAAATTTGCAATTGTTGGCCTACCTGCATTGTTTCTAAGACTAATTTTGTTTTCACAAAATTCATCGGACACCCTACTCCACGATAATCTTTTTCTAAAACATCAACGTTTTCTTCTTTTTCTTCTTTTTCTTCTTTTTCTTGATTAATTTTAGGGGCAACTTTAAATCGTAACGAATCATCCATATTTTTATATAAATCACGAACGGCCTGAGATAGCTCTAACACCTCATCTATATGAGCTAACAAATAATTCGTATCTTTTTCTTTTGCTTTATTTACAAGTTCAAGAAATTTAATATCTAATAACTCGACTTGCACAAAATGTTTTCCAAACAATGAAAATATTTGTTCTTCTTTTGTAGCATCTAATCCTCGTGTAACAAGTAACATACGCGAGCTATGAAACATTATTTTTGAAATACTTTCTGCATCAAAATTTTTCTCTGGAAATTCTTTTATAATCGATTCTATAATTCGTTTATCAACATTAATCATATCAAACATTCCAGCAGAACATTCTGCCGTTCCCATATCATCTAAACGCATCCGACGTTTTGCACCAAAATCGATATAATAACTAGAATCCTCAGCTAAGGTTGGCACCTCTTTAAGTTGAGCACATAACTCTTTAATAAGATCTCTACCTTCGGCTGCTAGCTACGCCTCA
>CAXBWG010000169.1:0-3498 GCA_963979105.1 uncultured bacterium
GAGTTAACCATTAAACCATATTTTTTACCAAAAATACTTGAAACTTTTTTTTCTAGTTCTTTTACTTTTTTCCCATCAATTAATGATAAACTATCATTTTTTAAAACCTTTAATACTGCATTAATTCCTAGATTTGTAAGGCTACGTACTACTTTCATGCCTTCTGGTGTCATAACTACTTTAATTACAATATTGTCGCCCCAGGTCATGTATTCTTTTGCTTCTTTTATCATTTCATCGTGAGTATCACTTAGTGTTTCTACAGAAATTGGGCCATCGATTAACGATGAAATTTCTCGAATGGTTTTTTCATGGTCTCGGCCTGCTTTTTTAATTAACGATGGATTTGTAGTTACACCATCTACTAAGCCCATTGCGGCTGCCTTTTTAATTGAATCTACATCTGCAGTATCGATAAAAAATTCCATGATGTCTCCTTAAATTTAAATAGTTTTTGAATTAATTTACGTTAAGTATCGTAGCAGAAACCTTTTAATTATCAAGTAGTAATCCTCTAAAGTAAATTAAAAATAATTATTACTTTAAGCCTTTATTGTATTACCAACTCAGAGTGAGTGAGTCTATAAATGGGGTGCTATTAAAGCTATAACTTTTTAAATAAATATTAAGTGTAAAGTCGTCTGCAATTATAGATAATGGTAAGCTAATATTTTTGCTCGTAATGGTTTCGCTATCTAATAAAATAATGTCTGCTAATGTATAGGTTTTATTATTATTTAAAAATTCAATTTCTATTTCAGATAACGATGTTGGTTGGCTTTGATTGGTTAAAAATGTAAGAGATAGATTTTTGTAATAACGATCTATTTTACTTGTAATAGGTGTTGTGCTAAATACACCTTCGTAAATATAATATTCTATAGAACCCGCATCGGTATGATTATAAAAATTAATGGCATTTGCTGTTGGTTTAAGCTCAAAAATATCTTGTGTTGGATTACGTAAATTAGACATAGTATCTGCGTAATCTGTGGTATTTAAAATATTTCCAGAATAAAGTGTATTTGTATTGGCAAAAATGTTTCGGGTAGAGACAACAAATGTAGTTGAGGTGTTTTCGATTCCTAAATTTAAACTATCAAAAATACTAAATGCAATATCGCCAGAGGTATTATTATTAAATTTTACACCTGTTGTACACTCATAAAATGTAATATTTCTAATAGTAGCTACACTGTTTTGCAAACTTATTGCTGTAGATGCATTTACAATAATTAAATTAGTTAGGTGCTGTTTTAATGAATCGACTATAGAAATAGCGGTGTTTGTATTGGCATTTATATAAAAATGCTCTAAATAATTTTCGTTTGTTACATTTATTAACGTGCTTGCTGTTAAATGATTTAGTTTTGTTGTACGCGAATTAGTTCCGCCAAGGTATTGGTACGGTTTTAGTTGTATTGGTGTTGAAATATTAAAATCACCTGTAGAAAATACAATAATATCTCCAGGAAATGAGTTTGTGATACGTGTTGTAATAGCACTATTTGTTAAATCAGCTGTAATACTTATCTGGTTTCCAATTCCTATTCTACCTGCATTGCTGCCTCCATAAATGCCAATGTCGTTAGTCTGGGTTCCTTTCGATGGATTTGAGCTTGTATAGGTCTCCTGGCTACCTAGCCCTGCATCTATTAACGGCGAATCATTTAAAAGTGTGAATGCTGTTGTGCTAGAAAAATAAGGATTTGAATTTTCCCACTGAATATCACTTAAAGATACCGAAATATTACTCGCATTTAAATTAAAATTTATACTATCTCCAAATTTATTATTTGCAAAAAAGTTGTTGTTTAGATCTTGGTTTGTGAGATTTCCAGGACTAGAACTACTTACAATTATGCCAAGATTGTTTTCGGAAATTATATTGTTATTTAATTGGCACGAGTTTAAATTTGTTAAATCTAAGGCAAAGTTTTGTGCTTTTGTAAATGCGTTGTGTGCAATGAAAGAGTTTGTTAGGTTAGTAATATCCATGCCAGAATATCCATTGGAAATTAAGTTATTTACTATATTTAAGTCTGTAGCTGTTTGAATACTAACATTTGCTTTTTGGGCAAAGTTATTAGATTGTAAATTGTTTCGTGAAATTAATAGTGTGGTTGCATTATTTATAGATAATGTGTTTTTATTTGCTGTAATATTATTTTGTATGATATCGCCGCTAACTGTATCTAAATAAATGCCAATATCACAATTTGTTATAGTCGTGTTTCTAATGCTTATATTTTGTGTATCTTTTGCATAGATAGCAATATCTAGTGTTCGTGCATCTATATTAAATCCATCTATAGTAGAATTTTCATTTAAAAAAATCACACTGGTTACTCCTGCTGAAATAGTTAACCCTTCTTTTGTATTTATATTGGTTGGATATGTAGCTAAATTTCGTTCCCATGTTATGGGGTTATAGCCGCCTTTTAAGCTTATACCGGCTGGAATATTTAAGTTTTCGTTATACCCGTCTGGGCTGTAGCCTACTAAAACGGTATCGCCTGCTTTAGCATTGTTAAGTGCGTCTGTTATTGTTGAGTAATAATTTCCAGAATGTTGGATGGTTACGGTAAAAGAGCTTTGTTCTAGCCGAATTATATCGCCATCGCTTAAAAAGTCATTAAAAGGTGTTTGTATTGCAGTGCTATTATTATTTATATTTTGAAATAATTGGTCTTGTGTTCCAAAGGTTGTTGTACCTGTATCTTTGATTGGCGTTTTAGATAAATCTACAATATGTTCGATGGTGTCTGATAATGAATTAGATTCTACTTTTATAATAAATTTAATTGAATTTATAGCATCGTAATTGGGACTTGTTACGTTATTTGCAGAGATTACCTTAAATGCTAACGTTGGGTCTTCTACATAGCTTTCTAAATTAAAATAGGTGGCGTTTGGAATTAAGAGTTCTACAGTAGGAGATGTTTCGACATAAGAAATAACAATATTATGTGGATCTAAATCGTTATTTAGGTTAAAGGTTGCTTGATTTTGAGTGGAATTTAAAAAAATTAAAAATGTTTGATCAAACGAATCTGTATAATTTATAAACCCATTATTGTTAGAATTTAAAGACAGTAAATTTACAGATTTTATATAATGCAATTTTTCTTTTAGAGTGGTTGAATATACATGGGTGTTTTTAGATAATTCTAAACTTTTCGATCCGGTTTTCCAAATGGTTAATGTGGCTCTAAATGCATTTGAAAAGGGAATTATTATAATGGCAATAACTGTAATAACAATGATTAACTCAACAAGTGTAATCCCCTTTTGTTTTGAGTTCATGTGTTAAATATTTTGACTTTCTTTTTCTGCGATAATTGTATAAAACAAAATGTTTGCTTCGGTTTCATCATGAAGCGAATTTAAATTTTCGTCGTACCATACATGTATTCGTATTCCGGCACTGGTTGTTCTGTTTAGGGTGTCATGAAATGTAATAGATGCTTTGTAATGATCTGTTAAATACGTATCTTG
>CAXBWG010000170.1:0-3482 GCA_963979105.1 uncultured bacterium
TAATGCTGGATTGGGAATGAATGTACCATCAATTTCCTCCCCTCTTTTTGGTGTCTCGTAACCGATCGTTTGTGGGACACCAAAAAAACTTAATCATAAATATATAGTTTATAGTTTACACTAAACAATAAATAATATATAATACACATAATGCCTAAGTCCAACACTAAACAACGTATAATTGATTATATCTCTTCTAACAAAGAGGCTTCCCCTAGAGAACTTTCACAGTTCTTAGAGATTTCTCCTCAGGCATTATTTAGACATCTCAAAACTCTTATAAACAACAATTCTATTGAAAAAATAGGGTCTTCACCACGAGTTTTTTACCGCATCTCTTCTCCATCTGAAAAAAAACATTCGGACATTGTGTCTAATGAAGATACTCTATTTTTAGAAAAAAACTTTTATTTTGTTAGCCCTATTGGTCAAAGTTATTCAGGCTTAGATGCGATGAAAGCCTGGTGTGATAGACAAAATCTTCCATTACAAAAAACGATTAATGAATACAAACTAACTTTAGCCAAATACGATGCCTATAAACTTGATTCATTTATAGATGGGTTAGAAAAAATGCACTCTACTTTTAAATCTGTTTTTTTAGATTCTCTATTTTATTTAGATTTTTACGCTATTGAACGTTTTGGTAAAACTAAACTTGGTTACTACCTTTTATATTCTAAACAAGGTCAATCTATTTCTTTTATGAATCAACTTATTACTGAAGTTAAACCTTACATTCAATCTCTTATCAATAAATATTCTTTTGATGCAATTGCATTTGCACCTCCTACAGTAAAGCGTGATACACAAATTATGAAATTACTTGAAGAAAAATGTAGCTTTGGTTTAAAAAAAGTTAAAGTTGAAAAATTAAAGACCCCTATTATCGTTCCTCAAAAGACTCTTTCTAAATTACAAGATCGTATTTATAACGCAAAAAACTCTATGATTGTTTCCGAAAAATCTTCTTTCAATCATATTTTACTCATCGATGATGCAGTTGGTTCTGGCGCAACATTAAATGAAATTGCTTTCCAGATTAAAGATAAAAATATTGCATCTAAAATTACTGGGCTTGCTCTTGCTGGTAGCTTTAAAGGATTTGAAGTTATTAGCGAAGTTTAGACTACTTTTCTGCTGTCACCTAAACGATCGTTTGTGGGACACGAAAAAAATAGTGATCAAAACAAATTGCGTAACAAATTGCGTAACAGCAAAATTATTTAATATTTGAACTTAAATAATAAAAAGAAAATACAATTGCGTAACAAATTGTGTAACAATTACGTAATTAAAAAAAAATAATTTATTTTGATCTTGATAGCATCATATGATAGTATCAATGTATGAATCCTCCATATTCTATTACACCAAAAATACTTAAGTTAGTGTCGAATATCAGTATCATCATTGGTCAAATAGAGGGATTAACATTACCAGAAATTTCGATAGATTTAAGAAAAGAAAATCGGATACGCACTATTTACAGCTCCTTAATTATCGAAGGAAATCAGCTAACAAAAGAACAAATAACAGCAGTAATTGATGGGAAACCTGTAATCGGTAAACAAAAAGATATACAAGAAGTTAAAAATGCAATAAAAGCATATGACAATATACAAAAATATAAACCAGATTCTTTAAGCTCTTTTCTAAAAGCACACAAAACTATGATGCAGAATTTAATTGATGATGCAGGTAAACTTAGATGTTCGAATGTAGGAATTTTTAAAGAAGATAAAGTTGCACACGTGGCACCAAAACATACTTTTGTTCCACAGCTTATGAGTAATTTATTTGAATTTATTAAAAAAAGCGTTGACCTTCATGTGTTAATTTTATCTAGTATTGCGCATTATGAAATAGAATTTATTCACCCTTTTATAGATGGTAACGGAAGAATGGGGCGTTTGTGGCAAACCGTTCTACTCAGGCAATGGAATCCACTGTTTGAATTTCTCCCGATAGAATCATTAATAAGACAAAATCAAGATACCTATTATATGATTTTGGGAGAATGCGATAAAAATGGAAACTCGACACTATTTATAGAGTTTATGCTGGATATAATTCTTAAAACTATAACAGAATATTTTCAACAACTAAAACCAAGCCCATTAAATGGTATAGATCGACTAAATATATATAAAAAATATAATGACAATAAAAATTTTTCACGGAAAAATTATATGAATTATTTTAAAAAAATATCGCCGGCTACTGCTAGCCGTGATTTGAATAAAGGTGTAGAAGAAAAAATATTAAATAAATTTGGTAATAAAAACACAACAACATATAACTTTTGCTGATTTATTTTAACTTAAATTAGCCAGAATTCTCCATTTAAATAGATATATTAGGTGGAGATGAATGGCGTGGTTGTTTTGATTTATAGCGACGATCAACTCCTTGATTTTCTATGTATTTTTTTATAGTTTCAATCGTTGCACCTCCAGTAGATAATAAGCAATAAGCCCGAGTCCACAAGGCTGGTTTCCAATAAAATTGTTTGAAATGATCAGGAAATTGTTTTCGAATATGCCTAGAAGACCCCTATTATCGTTCCTCAAAAGACTCTTTCTAAGTTACAAGATCGTATCTATAACGCAAAAAACTCTATGATTGTTTCCGAAAAATCTTCTTTCAATCATATTTTACTCATCGATGATGCAGTTGGTTCTGGCGCAACATTAAATGAAATTGCTTTCCAGATTAAAGATAAAAATATTGCATCTAAAATTACTGGGCTTGCTCTTGCTGGTAGCTTTAAAGGATTTGAAGTTATTAGCGAAGTTTAGACTACTTTTCTGCTGTCCCATAAACGATCGTTTATGGGACTCAAGCTTTTGCATATTAGAAAATGATAATCATAAAACCGCTATATAAATTAGAAATATTTTGTTATCAATAATTTCTTACTTATTTGTTTTCCATTGTTCAAGAATATTTTTTTTAAATATATTATATTTCAATTTATTATATAGATCTTCATCAATTTTATCTTTGATGTCATTAAGTAGATTACTAAAGGAATATGTCGACATTTTCTCAAAAGCAATAGATGCTAATTCGTCTAATTTATCTTGAGAAAGATTATCTTTGATTCCTAGAAGTAGCCTTCTAATTTGAATATCAACAGTCATTTTCTCAATAGAAATACAAGCTAATTCGGCTAATTTATCTTGAGAGATGTTGTCTTTGATTGCTACAAGTAGATCCTTAATTTTGACATCACTTATATTAGAAAAAACAGTTTTAACCCCTTCTTTTAAAACGAATGGATCTTGATGAAGCATAATAGTTCCATTATTAATTTCGTTGGCTATATCATTACTATGTTTAAAGTTCCCATTATCATCTTTGAATAAATTTACAAACTGGTTTACTTCATTTTCGAATGCATTTTTACGTTCTTTTGCAATTTCAGAAACTGTTTCTGTATTTGACATATCACTATGATAACGAAGATCCTTGCAGGT
>CAXBWG010000171.1:0-3458 GCA_963979105.1 uncultured bacterium
AAGTGTATGTTCCATTAGCTCCAACTACTAAAGTACCATAAGTTCCTGTAACAGAGGTTCCATTACTATTGTAAGTACTGCTTCCAGCAACTGAAGAATTGGAAGCTCCTGTTTTTGCAATTTGAGTAACAGTTATACTATCACCATCAGGATCACTATCATCAGCCATCTTTAAATTAGATCCTGTAGTTCTTGTAACAGTAGCATCTTCATTAACACTATCAGTGTCATTTACTGCAACTGGTGCTGAATTGGATTCTATTTGTTTTACAATAACACGAATATAATCGCCTGTTTTAGAATTATTATTAGTGAAACCAAAACTTAAATAGTTATTATTGCCTGATCCATAATTTCCAACAGACACCCAGGCAACACTATCACTAGTTCTATTATAAGCATAAAAATTTGGATTTTCTATAACCCTACCTCCATCACTATCCGAAACATTGCTTGTATGATTATTATTACTCATATCATAAGTAAATGAGCTGCTATGATATTGAACACCATTAACGGTTTGTCCTCTGGTATAAGCTTGATCAAAGAAAATACCAACTATCTCACCATCAAAAACTGCAGAACCAAAACGACTACTACTTGTTCTATCTTGGCTACCTAAATATGCTACTAAGTATGAATTAACCGTCATACTTTCTGAAGCTGTTTGGTTTGAGTCACCAGAAATATAAGCATTTCCAGAAGTTAATTGATCTGACAAGTTTGTATTTGTTGAATCAATATTTATATTGGAAATTATTCTTCCACTCGCAACACTTACATCTGATCTTTCTAGAGCTAATGCATATTGAGTGTTTGGGCTTGATATATGAGAATAAATACCCCTATCTCTTATTCCCATCTTTGTCTGACTGGATGTAAGCATATCAACATTACCTGATGCTATATGAGTGACGCCACTACCAGACACTATTCCCGATGTAGTTAACGAATCTAGTGAGTGATCGTAATTTTTGACTTTTAGTTTTTTAACATCAATGAAACCCTCTTCTTTTTCTAAATCCCAGTCACCATCTTTACCTGTTAAATCATCTGAAGCTGCAATGTCTGCTTTAGTTATTTCTGATATTTTTTTAATTAAAATTTCACCTTGCTCTGTGGATGCAACGTTACAACCATAAAACAAAATATCCCCACTAGTTGTTAAAGATTGACCAATAGATGCTAATGTTGCTTGGTAATTAGTAATTGTGTCGTTATTTAAAAAAGCATTACCAAATAAAATTTGACCAGCAGAACCGTGACCAATGATGTGTAATGCATCTATATCTTTTCGATCATTTAAAATTTCATCAATTTTTTTAAATCCATCTTCATTTGAATTGATTAAATAAAACTCAGTGTTTTCTTTAAATGAATTAATAATCGTTTCATAATCAGGCACCGCACTATCAATGAAAACAACACTTTTTCTTGTTTGATCTCTTGCAACATTTGCAAAAGGCAATTCATTATTTTCTTTTGAGGTATCGATTATTTTAGAGTTTTTTTTTATCTCTTGCTGATTATGTTCATCAATTAAATCTAAAAAGGTTGAGGCCCCTGCACCATCAAGCATAATCCTTTGCTCGAGAGCTTCGATAAATATTTTCTGTTTCTTTTTGGATTTGAGAGTCAATTGACTTTTCTTTTAATTTTACCAGTGGTTGTTTGACCAGCTTTTACAACACGTGGTGATTTATGTGTTTTGGGTTTAGTTAATAGATTTCCTGAAACTTTTCCTTTATTTGAACCAACTTTAAGTTGAATATTTTTTGTTAATTTCTTCATAATATTACATTAAGTTTATTGAGTTTTAAGATTGGAAGTTAATACAGTTTTTTCATTTAAATCTGTCGCAAAATTAAGAATTAAATTTGCGGTTTCTTTAAGGTCTTTCAACATATGATCCACCACTAAAGTAAATTGATCGTCAATAGTTGAATTTGTGTTTTTAGCATTAACGATGATATCTAATTCGTACACATCATCTTTTAATGATGTATCGATCAAAAAAGCTCTCTGTGTTGGTAAAAACTCGATCCAATTTGGTAAATCTTGGTTATCTGCTAATTTTGCTGAATATTGAACAGTGCCATGACCCTCTAATTCAAAAGTTTCATCTGAAAATGCAAATTTTTTATAGTTATCATTCAATTGTATTGCAATTGGATTTTGTTTTTGAATAGGTTTATTTACTTTTGCAGTATATTTTTTACCTAAAGATTTAAATTTATTTTTAATATCTTGTGCAAAAAATTCAGTTCCAATTTTAACGTTATCTTTTGAGGTAATATCAATTCCAACAGTTGTATAAACTTGTGCAATTGAGTGTTGCAATTTAGAAAATGCGATATCGCTTCTAAGTTCAGCAACAAGGTTACTTGCTTCTTCTCTAATAAGTTCTAATTCACCAAATCTTGCAATTTTTTGTGCGTTACGAACTTGATTAGCAATTTTTGTAGACACATCAAAGTAACGCTGAGCAACATCATACTCTTCAATGCTCATTTGATAATCAATTTTTGCTAGATGAACTTGTGATAATACAGTCATTGATAAAGCAAGACGTTGTTCTCTAATAATTTCTGTATTTGCTTCATTAACTTGTTTTATTGCTGGGGCTCTAAAAACATTTAATAAGTTTGCACCAACCGAAGAGCCAAATTCAAAATTTGATTTATTTTGTAGATAATCATTGGATGAACTTGTGAACGATGCATTAAGATTATAACTTGGTAACAATGATCTTAATCCAATTTTAGTTTCAGCAACAGATATTCTCTCTTGATAACGATTTTCTAGTAGCTCTGCTCTATGTGTTAAAGCATGTTTCTCCATTTTTTCAATATTCATATCTAAAATATTGATAGGTTCATCTGTTGATACTAATTTATATTCTTGATTAGGTAGCAATCCCATGAATGTTCCTAATTCTACTTTAGCATTAATTAAAGTTTGTTTTTGAGAGATAAGAGCTCTCTTTATATCTAGCAATTCCTTTTGATACAAAAGTGCATCCATTGGCTTTTGCAGCAACATCTCTTCTATTAATTGAGAGTCATTTAAAGCTGATTCTACTTTTTTAATTAAAGGATCATATTTTTTTATTAACTTATCTGCAGTAAGAGCACTCCAGTATGCCCTAACAACTTCTCTTGCAATATTATTTGCTGTTTTTTTCTCAATTTCTGTTGCAATTAAAAATTTATCACCAGTTTGTTTGGCTCTTATATACGACAACCCAAAATCAAGTGCATTCCAGGCAATGCCAATATCTTGTGAAACTACATCTCTATTTCTTGATGTTGAAAAAGTTGAGCTTTTTGATGCAGCTCTATCATCACTAGCAACGTTAGCACTTGTTGAAGATTGATATTTTTCACTACCAGTATAACCTGCATTTACAGACATCTTTGGTAACATTTCAAATTTTACTTCTTCTACTTTACGATCTG
>CAXBWG010000172.1:0-3448 GCA_963979105.1 uncultured bacterium
ATTAATGGTCGTACGGGAGAACATGAAAACAGGCTTGTAATTGGCGAGTATGGCGATAGAGATGTAAATGGGGTGGCTGTATCTGCGAGTAAAATAGTATTTGGTGATGATAATAATAATATTGCAGCATTTGATTGGTCTGGAAAACTGTTATGGATAAATCGGGCACGAAGTGACTTTGAAGGGGCGCCAACATTGCTACATATAAATAATGATATTGTTCTAGATGTTATTGCAGCTACAGAAGATGGGACGCTGTATGCCTTTGAGGGAAAAACAGGCGAAGTTGTTTGGGATTTTAAGCCTGCAATTACACCAGAATTAGCTTACCCTCGAGATCGGTCGTTTATGGGATCTGCTTCTGTGATTGATATAAACAAAGATAATTATAAAGATGTCATAATTGGTAATAGAAATGGATTGTTTTATGTGTTTAATGGCAAAGATGGACAAATACTATGGAAGCATCGTGCAACGGAACCTTCTGGAATTTTATCATCGCCATTAGTACGTGGAAAAACGATTCACTATGTGGAATCCTATGGGTATCTTCATAAGTTAACTATTAAAGGAAGATCTTTAGAAAAAATAGCATTATCACCTCAAGATTATCCTCAGTTTGTGGCTATGCCAATGGTGAATGATAAAAATACAACAGTTATTGGAACAACGTTTTATTCACAAGAAAATGGATATTGGAGTTTAGCGCAGTTTAAAAAAGAAGTTTTTGAAAACGTTGGAAAAATATCATCATCTGCAATTTTGGCCAATGTAGATTCATCAAAAGATCAAGAATTTATCTTTATTACAGAAAGTGGTTGGCTAATAATTCTTGGAGAAGATGGTGAATTAAAAGGAAAATTTAAATTAATTGTTGGGGGGGAAGCCACTCCTTTAATTGCAGATGTCGATGGAGATTCGTATTTAGAATTGTTAATTGCGTTAAATGATCAATATTTATATTGTTATGATTTACAATCTAAAGGGCCTGTTCAGTGGGGCCAATTTCGAGCAAATCCATATAATACCGGAGTAGAAAATGATTTATTAGATGAAGATGTAGTGTCTATTCATTCTGATTACAAGAAAAATTTATTTTTAAAACAGTCAAACTTAAATGGATTTCGCTATAACGATTGGTTTTCACAAGATATTAATCCTTATTTAATTTCAAAAAAGGGAATAGGTCATGCTCTTTTAGGAATGACACTAGGTCAATTTAAGAAAAAAATAAATAAAGAAATGGAATTTCAAGAAACCTTACTTGCGAATGGGTTAAAAGCGATAGCTGTTATTTTTAATAGTAATGTTCAATATTATTTGGTTTTTCCTCAACGTGTTGTGATTGATGATTATTCTAAAATTAGAATGGTGATTACAAATAATCCGAAATATAAAACATCAGATGGAATTTATTCTAACTTGAGAGTTACAAAAGTATCTAGCTTTTTGGGAACCCCTACATTTAGTTATAATCGAGATTACCCGTTAGAAGAAAGGTTGCGATTTCAAAAGCAACCACGGTGGCTAGTGTTTACAAGCTATTCTCAAAAAAAAGCAGGCAACTATATAGTTAAATCTAAATTTAATGCGACAAAAAAATTTAATCAAGGTGCTAAACTCCAATTTATTGGAGTTAGATAGTAATATAGGGGGTTATTTTTTTTACTAGTTTAGTCCCAATATATTTTACATTTAAGATATCTTTTATTGAGTAAAAAAATCCATTTTCTTTTCTATAACTTATGAGTTCTTTTGCAATTCGTTTTCCAATACCAGGAATTTTTTGAAGTTGTTTTTGAGTGGCTGTATTAATATTGATAGCAGATAAATTTTTATGAGAGTTAGAAGATAGGGTCGTTGTTGTTTTGTTGTAGGGAATATAGATTCGTTGTCCATCACGGGTTATTTTAGCAAGATTTATTTTATCTAAATTCGCAGTTTCTAGTGTTTCTGAATATGTTTGAATAACATCTAAAATACGACTTCCTGCAATAACTTTATATACGCCTGGTTTAGTTACCGCTCCAGCTAAATGTATAGTAATATAATGTGGCTTTGAAGTTTTTATGACAGTTGTAGTATTTTGAGTTGAGCTGTATTCAATAACATCATGAGAAATATTGCTATATTTAACATACATAGTAGTTATTCCAACAAGAAAAACAAGCGCTGCATATATAATATTTCGGTTAATAGTAGTCATAACGTTATATTATATAATTTAAAAAAATACTTAACAATAAAAAGATGGATTTTATATCCATCTTTTTAGCCCCTCCCCTCTATTCGAGACATATTAGTTATACACAGATTAAATGTATTTTAAACATTGAAATTCTGTTTTTTATTATCTATTCTGAGAGCCGATGTTAGGAAAAAGTTATTTTTTTTATGGAAATGAATCATTTTTAATAAATGAGCATTTGAATGTTATAAAAAATTCGCTTGCTGCTGCCAATGTTTGTTATTTCGAAAATGAGTTTGAATTTAATGATGTGTTACATGCGACACAATCAACAGGGCTATTTGCAACTGAAACTTTAATTATTATTAAAAATCCTAGTTGGTTAAAAAATAAAGTATCAGATTCTTTAACAAAAAAATGGATAGACTTATTTAAATCTGCTATTTCACAACAAACATGTATTGTAGTTGTTCAATACTCGTCTGTAGATATGAGAAAAAAAATACCCGCAACCCTAAAGAAAACCTATGAAACTAAACTATTAGAACCATTTAAAGATTGGGAACAAGATAAACTTTTAAATTGGATTAGTAATAGAATTAAAACAAAAGATAAAAAAATTACATCAGAGGCTTTAGAAATGCTTGCTACTATTTCAGGTAATTCATTAGAGCAATGTGCAAGTGAAATAGAAACGCTTTGTGTTTTTATTGCATCAAAAGATACTATTGAAATTCAAGATATTAAGTCGTTTTGTACTCAAGCTCAAGCAACAATATATGACTTTTCAGAAAGTATTAAAAATAGAAATTATAAAATGTGTTATATCCTATTACAGCGATTAAAAAAATCTGGAGAAGAACCTATTAAATTACTAGGTTTAGTGGCCTCTAATTTTCGACTTTATTTACAAGTCTTAGCGCTTAAGCATTTAGGTGAACATCAGATGGCCAAAAAGCTTGGAAAGCATCCATTTTTTATAAAGCAAGTATTACGAAGTATAGATAAAAAATATAGTTTAGCAGATGTTAGCGCCATTATACAAAAATTAGCAACGTATGATTATGAAATAAAATCAGGACAAAAAAAACCTGACTTTTTATTTTTCAAGATACCGTTATTGATTTCAAAATAACCTAATTTATAACAAAATAACTTCTTTTCTGCTAATAGATTTAATGGGGCCTTAGGTGGTAATATTTAATGGTTTCGCTGTTTTTTTATAATGATTCATAAAAAGATCATTTTACGAATAGTGAT
>CAXBWG010000173.1:0-3439 GCA_963979105.1 uncultured bacterium
TTATAAAAATGATATTAATCAAGATTTAAATGAGTTTGTTAAAAAATTATCTGGGGTTGTTTTTCAAAAAAATGCAGGAACAATGTTAGATAAGCAAAGTCGAATTTTTTCAATATTACAGTTTTTAAATGATGCGAAAGTATTTGATATAGACGATTCTGTTTTAAAAAAAATAGCAACTTTATCTAAAATGGATTTGGTTTCGTCTATGGTGCTTGAGTTTCCTTCTTTGCAAGGAAAAATGGGGGCGGTGTATGCTAGATTGGCAGGAGAAGATCCGTTGGTTTATGAGGCTATTGGGGAGCATTATTTGCCAGCAGGTAAATTGTCTGAAATGCCAACGAGTTTAACAGGTGTTGTTTTAGGTGTTTCAGATCGGCTAGATACTGTAGTGGAGTCATTTAAATTAGGGGCTAACCCTACGGGGTCTCAAGATCCGTTAGGGCTGCGTCGAGCTGTTATGGGTATTTGTGAATTGATACTGGGCAATAAGTTAGATATTAATTTGTATGAGTGTATTGATTTTTGTTTGAAGCAACAAAAGAAGGATGTTGATTTAACTAATAAGATTATTGATTTTTTCTATTTAAGAATAAAAACTATTTTGATCGATAAAGGAATTGATTATGATGTTGTTGATGCTTTGCGAGATAGTGCTTTTAAAAATTTAAATGCTACTTTAGTTTTTGCTCGTGATTTACAAGATTATAAGCAAGTGAATAATGTAAGATTGAAGTTAATTTCAGAGACAGCTGTTAGGATTGCTAGGCTAGCTAAGAAGGCAACGGATAAGAATTTAGATTGTGATTTATTTGTAGAAAATATTGAAAGAGAATTATATGACGATTATTTAAAATTGCAAAAACTTAATTTATTAAACTTTGATCATTATTATTCTTTCTCATTAACCTTTAATAAGTATTTTGATCAGATTTTGGTTATGTCAGATAATTTGAATTTAAAAATGAATCGCTTAGCTTTTTTAAAAAAATGTGATTCGTTTTATAATAAACTAGCCGATTTTGAAAAGCTGATTATATAAATTACTTTTAATTTTAATTCTATAAAAAAACTCTAACTTTCTTTACAAGTTTAGTTCTATTTGCATCGTTATTAATTATGTGAAGATTAATAAAAATAAATTTTTTGGTATTGTTTATTTAAAAATAGTTACAACTATTGTGCTGTTTGTTTTTTTTTCTTTTATGGGTAACTCTAGTGTTAACGCACAAGAAATTTCTGGATTTTCAACTTCTAATTTTAGTTTAGGGAAACTCGTTGATTTTGCTTATGGTCTGGTTGGTAAATATGATTTGATTGATAGAAAAGATACTATTTCTAATATTAATAATCAGATAGATAAATTGTTGGTTTTGGGAGTTGATTTTAAATCTCATTCTGTAAAAAATGTGGATTTTACTGTAAGTTCTAGACTTATTAATAGCTCGGGGTTAGCTCCTGAGATTTTGGAAATGCCTTTGGTATACCCAAATCCTTTTAGGCAGTCTATTCAAGCAGGTGCTGTTTTATCTTATGTTATGAATAAGGATTTTGATGTTGAAATTCATATTTATGATATGCTTTCAGAGCGAATTTTTAAACAAACATTTATAGCGGGTTCAGTTGGCGCTCGAAAGGGAGATAATCGATTAAAGATAAATAATGAGTCGTTGTTGGGATA
Organism: uncultured bacterium; assembly: GCA_963979105.1. Taxonomy (GTDB): domain Bacteria; phylum Margulisbacteria; class Marinamargulisbacteria; genus CAXBWG01. The sequence continues at coordinate 1,682 of CAXBWG010000173.1, forward strand.
TAATTTAGCTGCTGGTGTTTATTTTTTTGTGATTATTAATAACGATAATGTCTTGTCGAAAGGTAAGATGGTGGTGAAACCATGAAGTTTTTAAGTGGGGTTTTACTTTTATTGTTTTTTTCTCAGTTTAATATTTTTGCAATAGAATCGTATTATTTTTCTCCGGATAAGTTGGGGTCTTCTGCACGAATGGTTCGTTTAGGTGGTGTTATGGGAATGAGTTCGTATGCGGATTCTATCTTTGAAAATCCAGCAGCGTTAAAGCGAGTTCAGAAGTTTTCGTCTTCTTTTTTTACTTCAACTCTTATGGATGAGGTTGAATATCAAAACCTTGCATTTGCAATTAGAGCACCAGTTGGTGTTTTTGGAATTGGGTTTATGACTGTTGGAGTTGATGATATTGCAAGTACGTTAGCAAAAAAATATGCAGATCGAACAGAGTATTTTGTTGATTATTATTTTAATTATATGAATTCAGTAGCTAAAGCATCTTATCAACTTTCTTTAAATAAGGGGTTTCATTTGGGGTTTTCAGGGTCTTATTTTTTTAGTAGTTTTGATACTGTTACAGCAGATGGTTTTAATATGGACTTTGGTGTTTTGATGACGACGAAACGTTTTGATTTTTCTTTTTTAATGAAAAATATGATGTCTTCAAATGAAATTTTGTATTCAGATTCTGAAGAGGGCGTAAATAGTAGTGATGAACAGTCAGAAAAGCTTTCACTTGAATCGATTTATTCGTTACAATATAAATTAAGGCATTTCTCTATGTATGGACAAATAAAATCAAATGGATCTGAAACTGTTTTTCACAAGATGGTTGCGTTGCAATTTAATCCCCGTTTTTTGCGTGCGTTTCAATGTTCTGTGAATTATAAGAGATATCCAGTTTCTCAATACGAAGAAGGTGTTTTAGATTCTGTGGAGAAGAATTCGTTTGGCGCAGGCTTAACGTTTAAATTGTTTGGAGTCAATATTGATTACGCTTATGAAACAAGTGATCATATTGAGTACTCAAATAAACATTATATGTCTGCAGGGTATTCGTTTTAATGGGTTAAATAAATTGTGGGTTATATGAAGAAATTTATTTTTTTTATTTTTTTTATTACATTTAGTTTTGTATCGGCTATTTTTGCCGATATTTCTGATGTAATAGTGACTCCGTATTTTGAGGGCGTTTCAGGCGATTATGATGTGGAGTTAGAGTTTGGGGTGTCTGATAATGTAAGATTCACTCCATTGATTGTTTCTGGTAATAGGGCGACTATTAGTGTTTCTAATGTCAGTTTTTTTAACGGGTATTCAAAAATATATCTTAAAAATTTGATGTTAGATAAATTAGTTACTTCAAATTTAGTAGTTAAGATTGAAATTCCCGGTTATGACCCAGATACTGTTGCGTTTAATTCTGTTGCGTATTCAATTAAATCTCAATATTCAGAATCTGTATTGTATCCAATGGCAGAAAACTTAGATCCTAGTTCTGTTTTTGAAAATACGGTAAGTGTTAATTCAGCTATTAGCTTTGATGATATTGTTATTTCAAATACTTATCCAGTAATTTCAGATGCTTTAAGTAATGCGTTGCAGTATGCTATTGATTTGAATTCCACAATTAATGTGTCGGGCGGTTTTTATGTGAATTCTCAGCCTATTAGTGATAGTTTTTCGTGGCAATTAAATCAAAATGATAGTCTTTATACGTTAAATAAAATAGGAATAGGGATGTCAGGGATTCCTTTTTTTGATGTT
>CAXBWG010000174.1:0-3435 GCA_963979105.1 uncultured bacterium
ATTTAACTGACCATCATCTTTAAGAAGCGCTGCCGTTATCCCAATTGGAGATGTGTCGTCGCTATCTGAATTTAACGTTAAGAGTGTACTTGCATGATCTAGTAATGTAGTACTAGGATTTTCTGATGAATCTAATACAATTTTTAAAAAAACGTCGTAGCCAACTCTCCACTTTGCGCTTTGTTTGTTATCTGAAATAAGATCAAATGCAACATCATGATTTTTTTCATGAATTAAACTAAAAAACTTGTCTGATGCCGTATTTAAAAACGTTGCTGTTTTTTCGGATTTATCTAAAATATTATGCTCAAATAATTGCAACATTCTTGGAATTGTTTGATCAGAATCAATTTCAGAACATCCTGTTTTGTCTTTTATAAACTTAACCTGATCTTCGTATTTAGCTAACGTTTGAGCTAGCTTAGGAAATTTATTTATCTCAGTTTTATCAATTTCTGCTCCTGTTTCTAAAAATACTTTTACATCCTCAACTACGCTATTTAATGAGTTAATTTTTTCAGAACTTTCTTTAATATTTTCTAAATTAGAGCTCTCATTTAAAGCTGCAATTTCACCTTCTAAAATCGAAAATATTTCTAATTTCTGATGTGTACTAGATCTTAAATTACTATCAACCTCACTATTATCTAGCCTATCTTGAACTACATTTATAGTCTCTGAACTATGTGTAGAGATATCTACAAACGACTTAACTTTTATCATTGTTTTATTAAATTGAGTCATTTCTACTTCAGTCGTTGTATTTAAAATTTGATCAAACCGATCTTCTGCATGATTAATAAGTGTAGCAACATCGTCAGTTATAGCCTCTTTAGCAAATAAGGTATCTAATGTTAAATTAATACCCTCTATTGTTACCATTAATATATCCATTTTTGAAATTATAGAAGTTAAATCTTTAATAGAGTTATCGCCCTTAATAACACCCTGATTACATTGCAGAAACTCTTTAACTAACTCATGATCTTTTCCTAGAACTTCGATTAATACCGTTATTTTTTCATTTTCAGATCCACACTCTTTTATAGATGAAGAAAATTCAAAATTATTTATCGCAGCTTTAATAGAGGTTCTATTTTGATTTTTCTTAGAACCCACTTCGGGTTTAGGGTCTGTCACTTCTTGTTTAGATCCACTTGCCATTTCTAATAATTTTTCACTCAAATCAACCATCATTGTTGAAATATTATCTATCATGTCAGAATCTTCTATTGTTTGGGTTCGTTTAGATTTTTTTATCCCCACTTGTTTTCGCTGCTGAATTTTTTGATTCGGTCCTCTACGTATGTGCATAAAAATCTACCCCCTTTTGATTAATATGATAAATAAATTCATTTAATTTCTTACTAAATTCTTCATAATTAGATTCAGTCATTTTAGTGTTATTTTTAAACAAACTACTTGATTGAAAATTCCAATTAAATTCATCGACAATAGTTAAATTTTTAATTTTTAGTCGACATTGAGTCTTGCTTAATATAAATTGCATTTCTGGTTGAAAATTTTCTTTAGTATGACATTCAATCCAGTTAACATCAGACTGATTTTGATTGAAAATCTTCTTAAATGTACCTACAAAATTTACTAGCTTTTTCTGAGTTACTACCTTTTTTTTCTGTAATAAAGCTGTCTTATTTAAGTTAAATGCATCTATAAATTTAGATGACCTTTTAGAATTACTAGTTATGATATCTGTTAATTTTTTAAATTCATTTTGTGCATAAGGCGCGCTATTATGTTTTAACAACGTTTGAATAGATATTACATAATCGATTTTGTTATTTTCAACTAATTTTATTGCAATATCTGTTGCTGTTTTTGATTTTAATTTTCCTTTTAAAGGTGCTATTAAACATGCCATTTTAGCAGCATACTCTTCTTGGTTATGTTCAATAAATTCTAGCGCACTAGATAAGACACAGTCTGCCTTAAACGGACCCATTGCGATATTACATAACTTGGATGTCACATTAAATGCAGAGTCATAATAGTGATGGGCTATTAAACTAAGAACAATTTTTTTTGTTGTATCTATAGCTTGTTTTTGTGTTGGGTCATCAACACAGCCACCACGTTTTGCACATTTAATTCCAATACGTTCAATTTCAATTAAATGTTTTGGTACATTTTGTAATAAATCGCCGATATCGTGTGTCGTTTTTTGCGACTTTTTTAAAATTTTTTCTGCTGCTTTTTTTGCATACGGAGCCGAATTTTTTTGAAATATCTCATAAATTTGTGTCACATAAGCTTGTTGGTTATGTGAGCGTAATTTTTGTGCAATATAATTAGCTGTATTAATTTTTAATGTGCCTTTTAATGGAGCTACTAATAAGGCTAATTTTGTGGCTAACAAAAACTGCTGTTCATCTATTAATGCTTTTGCTGTTGCTTGTGCACACGCTGCTTTAAAAGGTCCCATAGCCATGTTACAAACACATTTAGCTATATTAAAGGCTTCTATGTAATTTTTGTTTGAAATAAGTTTAAGTGAAACCTTTGTTGCTAAATCAATAGATTGCTTTTGTGTTAAATCATGTACTGACCCGTTTCTGCGAGCACATTTAATACCTATTCTCTCTAATTTTGTAAGGTTTTTATCTATATTTTTAAGTAATTGCCTAACCTTACGTTTTAACATGGGTAATAAATACCCTGTTCACTATTTTTTTAAACAATTTTTTATGTTTATTTTGTATTTATTTTTATTTTTATGCTTTTATTTAATTTATATTTATTTCATAATCAAATAATAAAACTAGATTTAAGTATAAGAATAGACTTCTCTTTTTTTTTCATCCTCTTTTTATCTCAAAAATCTCAAGAGCTTTTCAAGGCTTTTCCTAATTTAGTCCCATAAAAGGCTTTTTCATCTAGATTATTCTTTTCTAAATTATATTTTTTTATAAACTCTAACCACTTTTGTTTATTGTCTGAAGTCATATCTTTAAAAAACAACTCTATTTCAGGTGGAGATAAATAAATTTCGCCGTTAAATAATTTAACTTCTATAAGTTGTTTTTGAACCGACTTATCTACCCACTTACTTAAATTTTCAATCTCATGAGACACTAAACAGTTTTGCTGTGTTTGGGTATGAGATAAATGTAACACTGCAAACTCGAACTCATTTAGTAATGAACGACCGGTTTTTAAATTAGCTATAAATGTTTCTACATCAAATTCATGTAACATTACTAGGCCTCGCTTTTGGATACCGCCATTAGATGAATTTTTATAAACAAAAACATGTTGGCAGGGACATCTAAACGTAGATTCAAATTGTAATTTTCTCCATTTAGAGTTTGGAAGCTTTTCAAAATTTTTCGATGTCTTAACTGTAAATAAACTATTCCCAAAAGTAACGTCTTTAAATACAGGATCATTACCTTCTCCTAAAATTGCATTTTTAAC
>CAXBWG010000175.1:0-3385 GCA_963979105.1 uncultured bacterium
CCTTCCATATCCAGAATTAAAATAACCATAATTTGAGAAATATGGGTTGTATTGATTCCATTCGTTACCCCACCCATAACCATTATTATTTAAATTAATATTAATTACAACATTACTGTTGTCTTCATAACCCCACGCACTATTAGGATTGTATTCACTAATATTATCTGTAGAATTTTGAATAGTATCATTAACAGAACTATAGGTTTCTATATCTGTAAGTATGTCTGTTCCATTTATATTATCGATTCTTTCTAATTCTTTCGTAAAATAATTATTTTCGTAATCTCTATATTCTTCACTGTTAGCAACGATTACATTTTGTCGGTTTGTTTCTGAAGAATAAATACCATCGTTGTTAGGAACGTTTTGATAAATAGTACAAGACGTAGCAAAAACAATCATAAATAAAGAATAAAGTGATATTGAGATTGATTTGTAGTTGTAGTTTATTTTCATAATGAATTATTTAGAGATTTGTAAAAGCGTAAAATGATAGCTAAAAATTAATTTTTTTTATTGTCTATGCTTAAAATACTTTAGTTTTGTCTTTGGATTTTGTTAATAAACAAATTTACTTTAATTTTTATAACAATTAATTAACAATATCTGTGCCAAAGTTTGGATTATGAGTAAGAAATTAACAAAGAGATCAGAAGACTATTCTAAATGGTATAATGAAATTATACAAAAAGCAGATCTAGCTGAAAACTCCGCCGTAAGGGGTTGTATGGTAATTAAACCATATGGATTTGCTATTTGGGAGAATATGCAAGCGGAATTAGATAGAATGTTTAAAGAAACTGGACATCAGAATGCTTATTTCCCATTATTCGTTCCTAAAAGTTTATTCGAAGCTGAAGAAAAGAATGCAGAAGGTTTTGCTAAAGAATGTGCCGTAGTTACTCATTATAGATTGCAAAATGATCCTGATAATGAAGGGAAGCTTCGAGTAGACCCTGAAGCCAAGTTAGAAGAAGAGCTAATCGTTAGGCCTACATCTGAAGCTATTATTTGGAATACCTATAAAGGTTGGATTCAGTCTTACAGAGATTTACCATTATTAATTAATCAATGGGCAAATGTTGTTCGTTGGGAAATGAGAACAAGACTATTTTTAAGAACAGCTGAGTTTTTATGGCAAGAAGGGCATACTGCTCATGCAACAAAAACAGAAGCAGTAGCAGAAGCAATTCAAATGCAAGAAATATATGCTGAATTTGCCGAGAATTTTATGGCAATGCCAGTCGTAAAAGGATATAAGTCTGAAAGTGAGCGCTTTGCTGGAGCTGAAGATACTTTTACGATAGAAGCATTAATGCAAGACGGTAAAGCTTTGCAGGCCGGAACATCTCATTTTTTAGGTCAAAATTTTGCAAAAGCTTTTGATGTAAAATATACTTCCAAAGAAGGAAAACAAGAATATGTATGGGCAACCTCTTGGGGTGTATCTACTCGTTTAATTGGAGGGTTAATTATGACTCATTCAGATGATTTAGGGTTGGTTTTGCCCCCAAAATTAGCGCCAATACAGGTAGCAATTATTCCTATTTATAAAGGAGAAGAACAACTAGCTGTTATTTCTGAAAAAGTAGCTATTATTGTAAAATCGTTAAAGTCAAAAAGAATTTCAGTAAAATTTGATGACAGAGATACCTACAGGCCAGGAGCTAAGTTTGCAGAATATGAACTAAAAGGCGTTCCTATAAGAATTGCTATAGGTAATCGTGACATAGAAAACAATACTGTAGAAGTAGCTAGAAGAGATACTTTAGAAAAACAAACAATTTCTCAAGATGAGTTAATTAATTATGTTGAAAACTTATTAGAAGAGATTCAAGAAAATTTATTCAGTAAAGCACTTTCTTATAGAAATGATCATATTACTGAGGTAAATTCTTTTGATGAGTTTAAAGAAGTGATTGATAACAAAGGTGGATTTATTTCTGCTCATTGGGATGGAACAATTGAAACTGAAAATAAAATTAAAGAGTTAACAAAAGCAACTATTCGATGCATTCCAAATGAAGTAAAAGAAGAGGTTGGATTCTGTGTTTTGTCTGGTAAAAAATCAGTCAGAAGAGTCTTATTTGCAAAGGCCTATTAAATTTTTTAAAAAAATATTGCAGAATTTTAAAAACATTGTATATTTGCATCCGCAATCGAAAGATTTTTTATCATAAGATTGCAATTGGTCCGTTCGTCTAGGGGTTAGGACGCCAGGTTTTCATCCTGGTAACACGGGTTCGATTCCCGTACGGACTACAAGTTTTATTAAAACAAACATAAAAGAAATGGCAAATCATAAGTCAGCATTAAAGAGAATTAGAAGTAACGAGACAAAAAGGTTACGTAATAAGCATCAGCACAAAACAACACGTAATGCTGTAAGAGACTTACGTGCATCTTCAGACAAGAAAGAAGCTGAAGGGATGTTATTAAACGTAATTTCTATGTTAGATAAATTAGCAAAAAACAATATTATTCATAAGAATAAAGCAGCTAATTTAAAATCTAAATTAACAAAGCAAGTAGCTACTTTATAAATTAGTTACATTTTACAAAATAAAAAACGCTCTAAATATATTTAGAGCGTTTTTTTATGCGCTAATCCTAAGACGGTAATTTACCAGTCATAACTTTTTTCTGCATCTAGTTTTATGAAAATGAAGAGTAGGAGTGTAAAGCCCCAAAGAGAAGATCCACCATAGCTAAAGAAAGGTAATGGAATTCCTACTGTTGGTATAAGCCCAATAACCATTCCGATATTTACAATTAGATGAAAAAATAAAATTGAGGCTACACCATAGCCATAGATTCTTCCAAATTTATTAGCATGTTTTTCTGCCCTGTGTATGATTCTAAAGAGAAGTGCTATAAACAGCAGTATTACAAGGCTAGATCCCACAAAGCCCCATTCTTCTCCAACAACACTAAAAATGTAATCTGTATCTTGAGCAGGCACAAAGTTTCCCTGTGTTTTATCTCCTTCTAAGAATCCTTTTCCCCAAAATTTTCCTGAGCTAATTGTTTGTATAGACTGATCTGAGTTGTATCCAATTTGTTGTGTGTCTGAGGTTCTTCCCAAGATAACTTCAAATCGATCTCTTTGGTGTTTTTTTAAAACATGATTGTACGAGTAATCTGCAGTGAAAATAAAAAGAGAAGAAAAAAAATAGATTGCTACAACCTTTAGCCAGTTAAATTGCAAAAAACGCTTATTTCTGAAGATTTTATAAATAAGATATGTTGTAATAAGAATAAATAAGGAACCGATAATGATTTTTACTCCCGCTAAAATTGTGGCTATAAATAATATAATAGAGGTGCATCCTAAAATAATATAAGCTAAGGTTAATCCTTCTCTATTTAAAACAAAAAAGAA
>CAXBWG010000176.1:0-3370 GCA_963979105.1 uncultured bacterium
TAGCAAAGCTTCCCGATACGGATGAGGCTATTATTACTGATAACAAGGCTGTAATTAAAACCTTAAATTCATTATGTATCGAGATGGATAACAGGTATGAAATGTTAAAAAATGCTCTTTGTAGAAACATAAAAGAATACAATACTAAATTTAAACAAAGGAAATTAAATCCAGATTCTGGAAATGTTTTTCTTCCCTATATAGTTTTAATTATCGATGAATTTGCGGATCTAATTATGACAGCAGGAAAAGAAGTTGAAACTCCTATTGCAAGGTTAGCTCAATTAGCTAGAGCTGTAGGAATTCACTTAATAATCGCTACTCAAAGACCCTCTGTAAATGTTATAACTGGAATCATTAAAGCTAATTTTCCTGCAAGAATTGCATTTAGAGTCACGTCAAAAATCGATTCCAGAACTATATTAGATAGTGGTGGTGCCGATCAGTTAATAGGAAAAGGTGATATGCTTTATACACAAGGAAATGAATTAGTAAGAATACAATGTGCTTTTGTTGACACACCTGAAATAAATAAAATTACAGATTTCATAGGTTCTCAAAAAGCATACGCTACAGCTTATGAGTTACCAGAATATATTGGTGAAGAAAGTTCGAGTTCTTTAGATAATAACATTGAGGATAGAGATGTTTTATTTAGAGAAGCTGCTGAAATTATAGTAATCGCTCAACAAGGTTCAGCATCATTATTGCAACGTAAAATGAAACTAGGCTATAACAGAGCGGGTAGAATTATTGACCAACTAGAAGCTGCGGGGATAGTTGGTGCGTTTGAAGGAAGTAAAGCTAGAGAGGTTTTAGTTTTAGATTTAGCTTCACTAAATACTCTATTAGAGAGTGAAAAAAATTAATAATGAAAAACATTTTATTTACAATAATAATATTTAGTTTAAGCATAAATGCTCAAAATGATCCCAGAGCAGAAAAATTATTAGCTAAAGTTTCAAATAAAATTGATTTAGCAAAAAGTTATAAAATCAATTTTAAGTATACTTTAGAAAATAAACTAGAGGGAATAAACCAAGACGTAGACGGAACTGTGACTATTCAGGGAGACAATTATTTATTAAATTTTATGGGAATTACTCAAATATGTGATTCTAATAATATCTACTCCATTGTTCCAGAAAATGAAGAAGTTATAATTTCTAGTATTGAAGAAGAAGAAGAACAAACCATAAAACCGTCGAAGTTGTTAAATTTTTATAGAAAAGGCTACTTAATTTTGTGGGACAAACTTCAGTCAGATTATAAAAGTAAAATCCAATTTGTTAAGCTAATCCCAAGCAATTCAAATTCAGATATAGATTATTTACTTCTTGGAATTAATATTTCAAATGATAATATTTCTAAACTTATTGAAATCGGGAAAAATAAAACAAAAACAATACTTAGTGTAGATTCAATTGTTTTTGACCCTGTTTTAGAAAAAGATATTTTTATTTTTAATGAAAATAATTATAAAGATTATTACATAGAAAAATTATAAAATGAAGATAATAGATCGTTATATATTAACATCTTATCTAAAGATATTTTTTAGCTTCTTTTTTATATTGATGTTTATCTTTATTATTCAAATAATATGGGTATTTATTGACGACTTAGCTGGAAAAGAAGTTGATTTTGAAATAATATTTAAATTTCTTTTATTCTACTCACCTAAACTACTGCCGTTAGTTATTCCATTGACAGTCTTACTAGCATCTATAATGACTTTTGGAAATTTATCTGAACAATATGAGTTGGCTGCTATAAAATCCTCTGGAATATCACTTTTTAGATCAATGAGAAGTCTTCTAGTTGTTAATATTATTCTATGTATTGGAATGTTTTTTATAGCAAATAGCCTTATTCCCTATGCAGAATTCAAATCTTATAATCTTAGAAAAAATCTTGCTAAATTAAAACCAGCTTTGGCCATTACTGAGGGTGTTTTCAGTGATATAAACAACATGAATATTAAAGTTGAAAGAAAATACGGTCCAGACAATAATCTTCTCGAGGATATAATTATACACCAAAATAATTTTAATTCTAGAAACACCTTAGTTATTAAAGCTGAATCTGGGGAACTTAGAAGTCAAGATTCAAGTGAAATTTTACAGTTAGTTTTAAATAACGGGAAAAGATATGAGGAAATAGAAAGTAGAAGTCCAAACAACAAACAAGTTTCACCCCATACCCTAGTTTCTTTTGAAAAGCATGTAATGAACATAGATTTGAGAGAATTCAACAAAGTTGATTTTGATGATGAAAAGTTCAGTAATACTTACAGAATGCAAAATATTTCTCAGTTAAATTTCAGTATTGATTCCTTATCAAAAAACTTAGTTTTTAGATATAATAATTTTGCAAAAAATTTTTATGCTAGAACTGGAATCTCAAATTTTGGAAGAAACGTTAGAACTGATAACAGTTTTAAAGATTCGGTTTTATACACAAACTACAATTCGCATTTAAAAGATTTCCCAAGGAATAAACAATTAGACGTATTAAACGAATCTTTAAATTTAACAAACAGTCATGTTCAAGTTTTATTAAACCAAAAGGACAATTTTTTTATTAAAGAAAAAATAGTTAATCTTCATAAATCTAATTTATATGATAAGTATGCTTTAGGGTTTGCTTCTTTGATTCTATTTTTCGTTGGCGCTCCACTTGGAGCGATAATTAGAAAAGGTGGTATCGGACTTCCAATGGTTGTTTCATTAATATTATTTCTCAGCTATCACTTTATAGGAACTTTCAGCAGAAATGCAGCAGAAGATGGAAGTATAGACGCACTAATTGGTAGTATAATTCCTAATGCAATAATGTTACCACTAGGATTATATTTAATTTACAGAGCTAGTTCTGATAAATCTATATTTAATTTTGATAAAATATCATATCCTTTTAGACTATTTTTGAAAAAAATTAGTTCTATAAAATTTCGATTAAAAAAATAAATATGAGTAAAGTAATTTTAGATAAAATTTCAGATGCAATTGAAGATGTTAAGAAAGGGAAAATTATTATCGTTGTTGACGACGAAAATAGAGAAAACGAGGGAGACTTTATTTGTGCTGCTGATCTAGTTACGCCTGAGTCGATAAATTTCATGGCTAAACATGCTAGAGGGCTAATATGTACTCCGATAACAGAAAAAAGATCAAGAAAGTTAAATTTATATCCAATGGTTACCAATAATACTGATCCCATGGATACGGCATTTACAGTTTCTGTAGATTTAAAAGGTTCTGGGGTAACCTCTGGTATATCTGCTTCAGATAGATCAAAAACTATAAAAGCAATTGTAAACAACAACAAAAAACCAGATGATTTAGCACGTCCTGGGCACATTTTTCCG
>CAXBWG010000177.1:0-3345 GCA_963979105.1 uncultured bacterium
TGCGTTATTTTGGGCTCAATTAGGTTAAATATGATGCAATAGTATGAGTTTAACTGCATTATTCGGGGTTAATATAAGCACCGTTAATACACGCAAGCCAATTAGTTTTAAACGAGATATTTAAGCTCCAAAATTAGCTTAATTACACATTATATATTGGCCTTGATGGCCCGTCTACTCCGAAAGGTATTACAGGTGGATTAGTACCGTCTTCTACGAGAACAGCAGTATATATAGGAGCACTTGGCTCCCTTCTGTCTGGTGTTTGAGGTAAGGAACGTACAACCTGTTTAGAAATACTATCAGCAATTCTTTCTTCTGTAGCTAATTTAGTGTCTAATAAACCTACCGATTCTTCCAACCTTGACTGCTTATTTTTTAACTCCTGTATGTCGGTTTCATTAGCTTTCATACAACATTTCATACAAAGACACGTAAACAAAAACAAGCCTAAAATACTTGATCCTGCTATAAGTAAATTAACAAGCGTTAGCTCAAAGAGCTCATTAACACTCTCATCACTATTGGTTTGACCTAGCTCAATAAATGCACCGGCTTGAATTTCGCCATTTTCATTAAGTGTTTCGCCATTTATATTATATATTTTTAAGTCAACATCTTCATTTAGCCCTTCAACAACTGAAATCTGCTGATCTAAAGAAAACGTATTGGGTTTACTTAATTTATCTAATTCATAGGTTTCTCCAGCATAATAAATCTCTGCTTTATCTACTAAAATATCACCAAAATTAATACTAGAGTCCCATGCATTAGAGGTTAATTGTAAATTTAGTGAATCACCTTGTTGATTTACAGAAATACTATTTTTTAATGTTGGATAATGGGTTGTAATCTCTTTTGAAAAATTTCCCATCGTTAGTGTAAGTGCTTGACTGTATTGAAATTCTCCATTTCGTTTATCTGCAACATTCATATAAAACGTTGTACTATTTATACGTATTAGCTCACTTAATTTTGTATAACTATTTATAGGTTCCCGGTTAACAGTTACCGTTGTTTCTAATCTGTCATAAGACTCCAGTCGTTTAGATCCATCACTACTTAACACAAATTGTTTTGTATATGGCTCTAAATCTTCTAATTTTACTGCAACTAATTCTTTCGGTGATACGGGGTTAACGTCTTTAATCGCATTTTGAAAATCGGTAGTTGTTTTTGGATTCCCTGCATCAATTGTAAATGTTTGATCTGTGCTAGGATCAGTACTAATTTTTTTACAACTATCAGTTGTTTTTATTACATAGCTTTGCCCATTTATCACTTTTTTAGAAAAAAAAGCACCATTTTCTTTTATAAGAGCTAAACTACCTAAATCAAAATTTTGGTATAAATAACAATAAGCTCCATTTTGAGGCTCTATATCAAGAAACTTTGTTGCTCCAGCTATACCATCTCGTTGAGTCACATTACAAAACATATCTAGCCCATGGGGAATATCATATTCAGACAATCGAGAATTTGTAGAATTAAATGCTTCAAATTTTGATTCTGACTCATTCCAAGTTAAGGTGTCTACAGAAGATGGGCAAATAACACCATAGTCTTGACATAAATCGGGATAAGCACCTCTATATTCATTTTTGTTTTCATATAATAAACCATTTTTTATTCCTGCTGTTTGAAGTTCTGAGCTTATATCAAAATAATTTTCACATTGTACAGCTGTTGGCGTAGTTGAAACTGTATATTGTGCATCAGCGGGTTTCACCAAATTACTTAAAATACCTAAAGCAAAAACAACTTTTCCTAATATACCAACATTAAAAGAGGATTTTTTTGATGCTACTTTCGGTTTAGACGCTATTGGTGGTTGTTGAATGCTAGATGGTGATGTTGGTAGAATTGACATGTGATAACTCCTTAATTTTTGTTTAAGAATAGTAAATTACTTTATTTACTTTATTTACTTTATTTACTTTATATTATTATCGTAATTTATTTATAAAAATTGCATCGAAAATTCATGTTATATTAACAATTTATTTACAATTTAAGAAGATTGTTATTTAAATTATGCTACACTAATACAATATTTAAATTTTTATAAAAAAAAGGACGCTATATTATGACGATTCAAATCTCTAAATCTAAACTTAATACCTCTAAAGCTGCTGCCAAACTAATAGTATATACATCTAGCAAAGACTTACTAAAGGCTATTAAATTTGATGCTGATTTAAGTTTATATGTGAAGCATTTAATAAGCACTAAACAACTTGATGATACGAAAGACTCTATTCATAGTTTTACCCAAATTGTTAGTTCTAAAGTAAGCACGTATTATTTTATTTTTGCTCACCCTACTCACCCACGAAAAGGACTGCGGTATATGTTTGGGCAATTAAGTAGACTTATAAAACCTAAATCGTTTTCTGAATTAGATATCTTTTTTAGTTCTACTGTTACGACCTTACAGCTAACTGAAGCTGTTGAAGGGTTAATTTTAGGGGGGTATAGCTACACTATTTATAAAACAGATACACCACTTGTAGAGAAAAAAGCGCCAACATTTAATTTTTGTGTTACGTCTTCGAAAGAGTTTAATGCTGCACTTTTACGTGGGATTGCACTTGCAGATGCACAAAATATTTCTAGAAATTTAGCTAATTGCCCGTCTAACGAGCTAACCCCGAGCGATTTTGTGGCTTATGCGTATCATTTATTTGAAGATAGTTGTGTTGATGTGAGTTGTTTTGGAAAAGATGATTTAGAAAATATGAATATGGGGGCGCTTTTAGCTGTTGCCCAAGGCTCTGTTAATTCACCTTATTTACTAAAACTTAACATTAATGCAAGTAGTAAGAAAAAACCCATTGTATTAGTAGGTAAAGGTGTAACCTTTGATAGTGGCGGAATCTCGATTAAACCATCCAGGGCTATGGGGCAAATGAAAGCAGATATGACGGGTGCTGCGAGTGTTTTAGCGTGTATGAAAGGTTTGGCTGATTTAAATGAAACTAGACCTGTTATTGCGCTTATTCCGTTAGTTGAAAATATGCCGTCTGCTACGGCTTATAAACCAGGTGATGTGGTAACTGCAATGAACAAAAAAACAATCGAAATTGTTAATACAGATGCAGAAGGACGACTAATTTTAGCTGACGCGCTTTGTTATGCAACACAACTTAACCCAGAAGTTATTATTGATATTGCTACATTAACAGGGGCGTGTTCTGTTGCATTAGGTGATGTGGCACATGCTATTTGTAGTAATAATTCTACACTTATTGACCAATTTAACGCTCAGGAAAAAATTACAGGTGAACAGCATTGGCAATTGCCACTGTATCCTGAATTTTTAGAGTATTTATCTTCTGATGTTGC
>CAXBWG010000178.1:0-3315 GCA_963979105.1 uncultured bacterium
AGAAGATAATCGTTTTTTATATCCGTCTCAATCAACAGTTTTACACATCCTTGAAAAACCATATAGTTGGGAGTTACTTGCATTACATATGTTTGCAATACACTGTTTAGATCCACATGATGTTTCTGGAAAACTAAGAGACTTTGACATACTAAACAAGCTCATATATGAACGTAATATAAAAAGAATCCAATTTTCTAAATTAAAATCTAATATGTCTTCTGAAAAACAAATTAAATTGTTTAAAAAAAAGAAAGAATCTAAATTTAAAGCTAAAGTTTTCAAGCAACTGATAAAGCAAATACAAACTAAAACAAATTTAGACAACAAAAAAGCAGAGGCCCTTACACTCTCATTAAATCATAACTCTATAAAAAAGGCCTTTAATATATTTAAGCAAAAACGAAATTCCAAAATATTTATTAATCATGTTATAGGTATGGCTATTAAGCACAATAACCTTCATTATTTAGGTCTATTAAGTGGAAGAAAACCTCTAAACAGTATAATTTCTACGACTACGTTTAACCAACTTAAAAGGATTATTAGTTCAATACTTTCTACAGATACTATTGATGTTCTAAATCAAAAATCTACCAAGCTATTTACACAAAAAACGTCTTTTAAAAAACTTAATACCCATCGAATTGAGGAAACAAAAAAAGCTATTAGTCTAGTGATCGAAACAAAAAACCTGCGAGAACTTACACGTTACAAAGATAGTACCCTTCTATTAGAATTCAACCAAAAGTCTGGCAAAAACATGCTGTTAAACTTATTTCCAGATTTAACTCCTAATTCAACACTTTCAGATATTAGTTTAAAGATTACTAACTACTTAGATTTAATTAATCAATTTTCATCTAACGTTTCTTTAGAAGATATAGACGGCTCTTATGCGTTTTTACTTACATTAAATGGCACACCAAAGATCGTCCCCTTTTTAACTACAGACTCTTTAAGCGCCTTAACTACATTAATTGGCCCTGTTTACGAAACAGATTCATTAGAGGAAATTAAAGAAAAAGCACATACTATTAACTTACAAAGAGATCTCCTTATTACGGCAATTATCGCTGCTGTTACCGACCAAGATCTAAGTTTATTCAAGACACTAAAAGGACACTCACAAATAGTATCTTTATTACCAAAAAATCGTATCGCCGAACTAACTAACCTTTTTCCAAAACTTAGTTTAAATAGTAAATTAGATACACTACGCTTTTCTGCCTTATCACTACAAGACAAACTAACAAGCCTTACTAAATGTGTTAATAAGTTACAAAAAGAAAAAACTCTAAATTCGTTTTTACATATTAGTGGCACAGAAACGATTGTTAATTTATTAAAAAAACCGCAATTAACTATCTTAGAGCACTATATTCCCAATATCGATACATGTAAAAGTATAAATGATATAAAAACAAACGTAGAGCACCTTATTTTACACCATGCACTAAAGCATAATAGCTTATATCTACTCTCCACTCTTTCTGGTGATTCCGTTGTTGAAAAGGACTTAGATCTAGGTAATAAAGCAAATCTAGCCTATCTATTAAAAACTGAAAGTGCCTCTCTTACAACCATAACACTTTCAGAAATTAAAGACCTTGCTGAAATCCAAATAAAAGCGCAAATGCTCGATACATTAAAATCCCTTTTAAATTTAAACCAAACGCCACTTCAGCCCAATTTTTTTCATTTTATATTACAATTTAGCCCTCCTTTTTATAGACAAAACTTAACTGAAAATAGTCTTAAAGAAACTATTAACCGTCATTTTAGAGCAGATAAATTTGGTTCTGAGTTAGCTAATCAGTGCTTGTTTTCTATTATTAAACTCTATAAAAGCCTTAGTGCTAGATATTTAAACAATCAGCCAATCACGGCACCGAAAGAGTTGATAGTTACCAATTTAGAAAATTCAAGATTCCTAATAGATTTTTTAAGTACTATACAGGAAAAAAATCCCTACTTAAGCACAGTCTGCGAGCAATTTATTACGATATATCATTCACTTTTATATGACTTTAATCATGGTATACATGATGAGCTTCACTTAATTATTCTTAATCGACTCTTATATTTATATCAAACGGCGTTAAACAATTATTTTTTAAAAGAGGTGTAACTTGTTAGTAGTTATTTATTAACTAAACCACCTTACATAGTTTGGCACTAATCTCATCATAGCTTGGCAACAGTTTTATAGTTTCACAAAAAACAGCCTGTAATTGCGCTTGGTTATTTAGGCTTTCATAAAAGGTTAAGGGGTTAGTCTTTTGAAGAAAATTGCCTAATACCTCTGGAATTTCAATGCATTGTTGTAATCGTGCAAAAACCTCTTGTTTTTCATAATGAGTATATGAATCTAAACAAAGAGATAAAAAAAACAAATTATAATTGTCTTGAGCAGTATTAAGAATTTTCTTAAACTCATCATTGTCTATCTTAGAAAATCGTAATACATAAACTAGTAACTTTTTAGTTTCATCAAGATTACTTAAGTCTTTCCATATTTCTGGACTTTGTGCCCAGTACGCTAATGGATGCATAGGTAATTTATTTGAATCAATATTCGACATATCTAAAAGCCAATCTCTACTAAGAGCCAGTTTTTTTTTAATCATTTTTATTATTCTTTCTTTATTTTTTTATTTTTTATTTTTTATTTTTTATACTTTATATTAAAAACCATTATAATTGAACTATGTTTTATTTTTATTTTATTTAAATTAATTATAAATTAACTTAAAAAAAGGCTATAAATTTATAATAGACTAATTATGACTCGTAGTATGTAGCACAGCTTGTGGGAGTTTCCCAAATACATACTTTTTTTAGAATACAGTGTGAAGGAATAGTTTTATTGAGTTCATCATAAAAATATTTAGCTAAAAGTTCTGCTGTTGTATTAAAGTCTAGAAGTTCATTTAATACCTGATGATCTAACCTATTAACAATCTTGTTTAAATGAAGCTTTACATCTGAAAAGTCTATTAACATACCAACTTTAGTATCTACTTTTTCACCACTAATAGTCACTTGTACTTTGTAGGTATGTCCATGCATTCGAGCACAAGGCCCATCATAGTTTTCTAAATAATGAGCGGAATCAAAGGTTTTTTCTACCATTACTTCATACATAGTGAGATTATTTTAGCACAATGTTATAAAGGTGTCAGAGTCTTATGGGTAAAAGGTGCCAGAGTTAAAGTCTAAAAGTGTCGGAGTCTTATGGGTAAAAGGTGCCAGAGTCTAAAAGTGTCGGAGTCTTATGGGTAAAAGGTGCCAGAGTTAATTGATTAAAAAGTC
>CAXBWG010000179.1:0-3310 GCA_963979105.1 uncultured bacterium
TAGTAGCTCGGGAACACTTCCAATTACAATTAGATGTGCACGAAAAAACTTAGGAATTTCAGATAGTATTTCAAGTTTTGTTTTACCACTTGGCGCTACCATTAACATGGATGGAACGGCAATGTATCAGGGAGTTGCTGCTTTATTTGTTGCACAAGCCTACGGAATTCCTTTAGCAACAGGTGATTACGTCACTATTATTTTAACATCTACGTTAGCCTCTATTGGATCTGCTGGAGTGCCTGGAGCGGGGTTAATCATGCTTTCTTTAGTGTTAAACTCTGTTGGATTACCAATAGAAGGCATTGCACTTATTGCAGGTATTGATCGAATTTTAGATATGGCACGAACTACAGTAAATGTAGTTGGTGATTGTATGGTAACTGTATTAGTTGCAAAAAGTGAAAATGAGTTAGATGAATCTATTTATAATGGGGATACTGCTCCAATTAAAACAAACGCATAATTAAGTTTCTTTTAAGTTTTATTAAAAAAGGCCTTTATATCTGAAGGCCTTTTTTTTGTTTCAAATTAACACCTGATTCTAAAACACCACTTATCTAAATACATAACACTTATTAAATTAATTTCTATATAATACTATTATTAAAGAAGATATGCCTTGCATAGCAATTTCTACTTAACCTCTATTTTTTTAGCTACATAAAAATTAAAAGCAACAAAACCACCAACTATAGCAAGGTAAATTAAATTAATATGTATATATTCTCAAATTCTTTTTTTAAAGCCTTGGTTTTTGGATATATTTTTCAGATTAAAACCACCAAGGTATTAGTGCTAAAAAATCCCAGATTTTTTTAATACTATTTTTGTCTAATATCAATTACGATTTAAGCAACTGGCCAGCTATAGCCCTGCTCACATTTCCTTTATCAAGTTGAGCCCAAAGTTTATTGCACTTTTGAATTATGTGATTATTATTAGATTCTACAGCATATAACTTCTTACATAAGGACTCTGGAGTTACAGCTGACTGTAGTAATTCAGGAAATACCTCTTCATCTAATAGTGTATTTGCCATACTCATGAATTTTATTCTCGCTAGAGTTTTTTTAAAAAACGTATTTGCTATAAAAAATGTTAATGGATTAAATTTATAAGCAACTACATGCGGAACATTCATTAAACAATGTTCTAAACTAATAGTTCCCGATGTCACAAGCGATACGTTAGTTTTGCTCATTAACTCAATCGAATTTCCTATGTAAAGCTCAAAATTACAATTATTTTTTTCTAAAATTTCTTTGATCAACCCTTCATACTGAATAGATGCAACCGAGATAACAGGTTTTAAATTGGATTTTCTAATAAACTTTTCTACTGCCTCAATAAATACAGGTAGCATTCGTTCTATTTCTTGAACACGTGATCCTGGAAAAATTGTAATAATATTTTCTTTTGTAGCTGTGCTTCTGAAGTCTCTTACACGATCTGTAACAGGATGCCCCACATAAACGGTATCTAAATTGCATTTTTTATAAAAGCGTTCTTCTTGGGGAAAAATTGCTAAGACTTTATCGACTACGCTTGCTACTTTTCTTCCACCCTTTAATGTTCCCCAATGCCATTCTTGTGGTGCAATAAAGTACTGCACATTAATATTTAACTTTTTTGCTAGCCTACAACACATTAAATGAAACCCTTGATTATCTATTGGAATAAATAAATCGGGGTTTTCTTCTTTTAGTAATTTTTTAAGTTTAAAATAAAATAGAATTAACTGTGGTAAAAATCGAATAGGCTCAAAAATCCCTATGGTAGAAATCTTGCTCATATCAAATCGAACATCGATTCCAGCATTTTTACTGGCATCACTGCCAATTCCAATAATTTGAATTTTAGGATCTATTTTTTTTAGCTCTAGAGCTATATTAGCTGCATAATTATCTGCAGATAATTCACACGCACTAATAACTATTTTTTTTATTTTTTGCATAGACTAATTCCATTTTATCTTGTATCTGGAGTAAGTGCATCTTAATTTAATTATTTTCTTACCAAGAATACTTATATTTTGATATAATAAACGAATAAAATGGATTCAATAATAAAACAATTAGATAGTGTTACTATTAATAAAATTGCAGCTGGCGAAGTTATAGACAGACCTGCATCTATCGTAAAAGAACTTATAGAAAACTCTCTCGATGCAGGCGCCACCGCTATTACAGTTAATGTAACCGATGGTGGTAATCAGCAAATTAAAATTACAGATAACGGTAAAGGGTTATCTAGAACAGATCTTATTATGGCGCCGTTACGTTATACTACTTCCAAAATTTCATTGGCTGAAGATATTTACAGTACCAATACATTTGGATTTAGAGGTGAAGCACTTGCTAGCATTTGTCATTGTGCAAAACTAACCATTACATCAAAGAAAAAAGATAGCTCTGCTTACAAAACAGAAGCGTTTCAAGACCAAATAACTGTCCCAGAAGTAACAACTCATCCAGATGGAACAACCTTATGTGTTGACGATTTATTTCATGAACTTCCTGTTAGAAAAAAATTCTTAAAAACAGCCTCTACTGAACTTTCATATATAATAGATATTTGTCTACAATTTAGCTTAATTCATCCAAATGTTTCATTTAAACTAATTGCTAATGGAATCGAAAAAATTAATACTACTGGAATAACAGATTTATACGACTTATTAATTTTAACTTATGGAAAAAGTCTAAAAGACAAATGTATTAAAGTTGAGGAAAGTATTGGCCCTATTGAGTTTTCGGGCTACATCTCGGACCCAACATTAACATTTTCAAATCGGCAAAAACAAATTATTTCAGTTAATAAACGGCTAATAAAAAATCCGCTTATTTATAAATCTATTTCTGAAACTTATAAAGATCAAATTGCATTTAAACGATTTCCGTTAATTGTTTTAGACTTAAAAATTCAGAACTCGCTAGTTGATGTTAATATACATCCACAAAAACAAGATATCAAATTTGTTAATCCAGGATTTTTATTTGATTGTATTCCAAAAGCAATAAAAATAAGCTTACAAGCATCTTCTTTTCATACAAATCCGTTACACCCCATTATGAATACACCTCAAAACGCCTCAAAAGAGACCCCTTTTATTTCGAAGGTTATTTCGCCTTATTCAATAGAACAAAAAACAGTTCAACCTGAATTTAATACATTTATGAAAACACCATCCACACAAGCCCCCTACACTCATTCGACTTCGTCTATACAAATTAGCCCAGATCACATTAAAAATTCTCATAATTTATTTTCTTCCACTAGTTTGGATGACCAGATTCCTCTCGATTTT
>CAXBWG010000180.1:0-3293 GCA_963979105.1 uncultured bacterium
TAATAACTGAAAGCTTGGTTGATCCAGTATCTGTAACTGTAGCTTCTGGTTTTAAGTGTGGCGCAATTAAATTAGCAACAGATTTCATAGAACCAACAGGGATAGCAAGAATTATTAAATCAGCCTCTTGAACTGTTTCTTTAATACCATCACAAACATAGGTTGCTATTTTCATTTCAGAAACTATTGATCTATGTTGAGGATTAATATCATATGCAAAAGTTAATACCTTTTTATCTTCTTTAACCTTTAATGCATGTAAAATTGAGGTGCCAATTAGACCTAAACCAATTATAGAAATTTTGTTAAATATTATTGTCATTATCTTTTTCTAAAAATATTTTCAATTCGTTTATTAATGTAATATTTTCTTTCTCAGTTCCAATTGATACTCGTAAATAATTAGGTAAATTATAAACAGCCATGCCTCTTACTAGTATCCCTTTTTTTGCAAGAAAGTCTTCAGCGCTTTGAGCGCTATATTTAATATCATTTGGAAACTTTATTAATAGAAAGTTTGTTAAAGATTTTTCAAAAGTTAAGCTTAATATTGTTAATTGTTTTTCAAACCAGGCCATCCATTCAAAGTTGTGTGCAACAGACAATTTTTGAAAATCAATATCTTCAACCGCAGCAATGCCCGCAATTATTGCTGGAGTATTGACACTAAAGGGGCCTCTTACTTTCATCAGATTATCAAGTATATATTGAGAGCAATAGCCCCAACCTAAACGTAGAGATGCTAATCCATGCAATTTAGAAAATGTTCTCAACATAATTACATTCTCATTTTTTTCAACTAAACTACTACCATCAATGTAATCATGATGATTAATAAACTCGGAATACGCTGCATCATAAACTAATAATACATTTGGTGGGATAGAGCTATGTAATCTTATAACTTCATCTTTAGATATAAATGTACCTGTAGGATTATTTGCATTAGCCAAAAATATAACTTTAGTTTTTTTATTAACTTTTGATAAAATGTTATCTACGCTCGCGGTTAAGCCATTATCTTTTGCTATAACGCCTTTTGCTCCTGCTACTGCTATAGCTTGAGGAAATTGTAAAAAACCATATTCAGTATATATAGCTTCATCTTTAGTATCTAAAAAAGCTTGTGCAATAATAGATATTAATTCGTCAGAACCGTTACCTAATATAATTCTATCCTTGTTAAGCGAATACCTTTTTCCAATAGCTCTAATTAAATCTTCACTTACTTGTGGTGGATATCTATGTAAATTTGTAGAAAAAGATTTTACAGCTTTAATAGCTTTCAAAGATGTTCCTAGGGCCCCTTCATTGGCTGAGAGTCTTATTAAGTTGTCAAGCTTACTCTTACCAAAATTTGGTTTATAGGTTTTTAATTTTTCAATACTACTTTTAGCAGAAATACTCATCATAAAATATCCTACGATTTATCATCTTTGAGTTTAATTATATTATAGCTCTTTTGATTTGTGCTTTTATAAAGTGGGACATTAGCTATAATCTCAAAATTGACTTTGATATCGGTATGTTTTTTAAGTTTACTCAAGCTTTTGCTGTCTATAAAACCTATCTCTATATCCTTGTTATCTAAAGATGCTAATAAACTTACTACACTTAGAAAGTGTGTGGTATCAAAATAATTTCCAAAGTGTGCTGAATAAGCTGACTTAATTTCATCGTCATTTCCCGCAACACCTATTTTCAATACTTTTTGTATAGATAAATTTGCCGAAATTATTTGACGCCAAACTTTTTCAACTAAAAATTTATCTAATCCTAAAGTTACTAATTTTTTGATTAATTTTTCTTCTCTATCAGGATCAAAAGGAAAATCACCTTTTTTGGCATTCATAATTTTTGACGCTAAAGATTGTCTTTCTTTGATCATTTGACACAAACTAGTATCAATTTCATCAATTTTATTTCGAAGACTTTCTAATTCTAAATTATCCATTTTAAACCCTTATGATCTAACATATATATACTTATATTAAATAAAATAAACTTTTTGATTAATTTTTTTTAACAAATGTTTTAATTTAATGTTAGTTAAAGCAATTTATTACTTTTTAAAGAGATTTACATGATCGAAATAAATATTATAAGTGCCCTATCAGATAACTATATTTATTTATTACGTAATATAGAAAAAAATATAACAGCTGTAGTTGACCCCGGAGAATCAAAACCCGTAGAACAATTTTTAAATGATAAGGGATGGCATTTAGACGAAATAGTCAATACCCATCACCATCATGACCATACAGGTGGAAATGGACAACTTAAAGAAATTTATGGATCTAAATTAATTGCTCCTATCTACGAAAAAGAAAAAATTTCTAACATAGATGTTTTTGTTTCGGATAATGATGTAATTTCCATTGCTGGGTTAGAAACTAAGGTAATTCATACTCCAGGACATACACTAGGTCATGTTTGTTTTTATATACCCCGTGAAAATATTCTTTTTTCAGGCGATACATTATTCTACCTAGGCTGTGGACGTGTTTTTGAAGGTTCTATGGAGCAAATGTGCTCAAGCCTACTCAAACTTAGAAACTTGCCTGATGAAACCTTGACTTATTGTGGGCATGAATACACACAATCTAATGCTAAATTTTCAAGTTATATTGACCCTTATAATGAATTATTACAAACAGCTATTTCTGAAATAAATATAAAAAGAACTAATTTAGAACCTACTATCCCTTTTTCCTTAGGAAAAGAGAAAAAAATCAACCCATTCTTAAGAGTTGACGACACAAAATTTACTAACTCCATCAAATTACAAACAACTAGCATTGTTGAATCGTTCAAAGAAATTCGATTACAGAAAGACAATTTTTAAATATTTGATATCTCATAGGCAACTTCACAGTCGTTAAAAATATCTGGTTTGCAAATCGTTACCCTAGAACCAACAACAAATTTCTTTTCGTTAATAATTAAATGTATCTTGTTAGTTAACACCTCAAGTAATTGAAAATGTTGGCTGTTAACAATATCCTTAGCAGCTTTTCTAAACTGGCTATAATCTTGTGTTTCTTTTAAGTTATCATCTTTTGGCTCTGTTTCATTTGTCATAAGTATTTCTAAATTTATAATAATTTTTTGTTTATTTTTTTTTTCTTCTTCATAAACACCAATTGATGCCATCAACTCTAAGTTATTAATAAAAATCTTTCTGTTTCTTATCTTCATATTGTGTGTCCTATTACAAACCAACATCTTTTCTAGGTGGAGCTAGATGTGCTCCACCGTCGAGAAGAGTTACATGACCTGTCATTGATCTA
>CAXBWG010000181.1:0-3284 GCA_963979105.1 uncultured bacterium
AATGTGCTTTTGTTAATACTCGTGTTGTTAATGTGGTACTAGGTACGGTTACTTGGCCTGAAATTGTAGAAGGTGTGTTGTTTGCAGGATTATTGGAATCGGATTGATTTGAACACCCCGAAAAAACAAAAAATAAAGACAAAAGAATAAATAAATAATACATTTTTTTCATTAGAAAACCTCGTTTTTTCAGAATATATTTAATAAATTTTATATAAATAAATAAATAAATATAAAATATCTATTTAAAGATATTAAGTTAAAGTCAATTAAAAATCAATAACTTAAAAAAAAATAAGTATACAATCCTATTAGAAACAGATGAACCATTTGGTATAATAAAGGAAAAGAAAAAAAATAATAGTATTATTAATATATATTATGGGAAATTTAATGACAAAAAAAATAGTATTAATGGTAGTAATGATAATTTATTTTACAAGCATAAATACCGCTGTAACTAATAATAAATATAATAACATTCGATACTATTATTTAGGTAGCTATAAGGCCTTAATGGGAGTGCCAGAAGGATCTGGCCCATTTCCAGTAATAATTTATAGTTACGATGAAATATATGACTGGGCAGGTGCCAAACTTGCGACAAAAATCGGTTATGATTTAGAAAAAATTGCATCTTATTTTATAAAAAAAGGATTTATTTGCGTTATTCCGGTAGATAGATTCCGAAAAGTAAACGCTATAATAGGAATTGCAAAACATTTAGAACAAAAATCTATTGTAGATAAAAACAATATTCATTTAGTTGGCATTTCAGAAGGGGCTTTTTTAAACTTTATAGCCTCATATAAATATCCAAAATTTAAATCAATGACATCCATTGGCCCAATTAGCATTAATGACAAAGGATATTTATCTCTATCAAAAAACTATCAGTTAGCCAAAAACCAAACTATTCCAATTCTTTTTATAATGATTAGAGATGCAGGGTGGCGAATAAATGAACAAGTAAAAGTATATCGTTTATTTAAAACTAAGTTTAATTCTGTTCAACTTAAAACGTATCATAAAGAAAAAAGGTGGTTTTGGAATATGGATCATGAATTTTCGAAAGATATTAACAGGTTTATACAAAGCCAGTATAATCACCCAAATGGCACGAGTAAGAACACATACAAATCCACTAAATATTAACCATCGATTTAGTTCTAATGCTTTAGATGATTTGCAAACCGATAGTGCTTTAGATGTAGAAATAGGATTTGGAAGAGGGGTTTTTTTACGCCAATGGGCAAAAACAGATTTAAATAGAAATATTATAGGAATAGAAGTTAGAAAGCCAATTGTGAAAATTCTTGAAGAGAGATTGTTAGAAGAAAAAATAGAAAACGCATTAATTTATCATGGAAACGGCCAGTATTTTTTAGAAGATAGTGTGAAAGATAATAGCATCGATAGATTATTTATTTTTCATCCTGATCCTTGGTTTAAAACAAGACATCATAAACGGCGCGTTGTAAAAAAAGAGTTTTTAAATATTGTGCATAAAAAATTAAAAGAAAATGGTTTTTTATGCATTTCAACAGATGTTGATAGTTTATGGAATGAAATGCAAAAAGATGTTTTAGCTAATAATTTTAAAAAAGTACCAGACAAGAAATTCTGGGAAAATCATTATAATACGCATTGGCAAACATTTTCAGAACAAAATAAAAGATGCTTATTTCAAGAATCGTTTCAAAAAATCGTTAATTAATTTTTAGTGCTTAAATGCGATTTGGATAGTGCTTTAAAGCCAATATCAGACCGATAAAACATGCCATCAAAAGAAATAGAGTCTATATTAGAATAAATGCTATCTAAGGCTGTTTCTAATGTAGTACATTTACTAACAACGCCTAAAACTCTACCTCCATTAGTATAAATACCTGAATTATTAGCTTTAGTACCCGCATGAATAACAGTTACATCATTGCAAATAGATGTTAATCCTGAAATTTCTTTGTTTTTCTCATAATTTCCAGGATATCCTCCTGAGGCCAAAACAACACAAGCGGCATAATCATTAGACCACTTTAAATCGACTGAATCTAATGTCTGATTTAAAATAGCTTGAAATACATCAACTAAATCTGTTTCAAGAAGTGGTAATACAACTTGTGTTTCAGGATCACCAAATCTAACATTAAATTCCACAATAGAAACATCGTTAGACTCAGAAATCATTAAACCTGCATAAACAATACCCTTATACGAGATTCCTTCTTGTTGAAACGCTTTTAAAAGAGGATTAAATACAGTTTTCATAATTGTATCTTTAATTTCTTTAGTAACAAGGTTTGTTGGGCAATAGGCCCCCATGCCTCCAGTATTTGGCCCTTTATCACCTTCAAATACAGCTTTGTGGTCTTGAGCGGGAATCATAGGCTTAATGGTTTTGGCGTCTGTAAATGCAAATAAAGACGCTTCTTCGCCAAATAAAAAGTCTTCAATAACTACTTTAAGCCCAGCAGAACTAAATTCCTTATCTATAAAACATTTTTTTAAAGCTGAAAGTGCCATTTGCTCCGTTTCAGCCACAGTAACACCTTTTCCTGCAGCTAAACCATCAGCTTTTATAACAATAGGGTATTGATTTTTTTTATTTAAATAAGCTACAGCATCATTATAATTATCAAAAACTTCAAATGATGCAGTGGGGATATTATATTTTTTCATTAAATTTTTTGCCCATTGTTTAGATCCTTCCAACTGAGCTCCAAGTTTAGAGGGGCCTATAATAGAAAGGTTATGTGCTTCAAACAAATCAACTATTCCATCTACCAAGGGGGCCTCCGGCCCTACAACTGTAAAATTAATAGAATTAGATTGTGCAAAAATTAACAATTGATTTAAATTGTTATCTTTAATTGAAATATTAGAACCAATCTGTGCAGTACCTGCATTTCCTGGTGCAAAAAATAAACTTGGGTTTGTGATAGATTTTTTCAAGCATAAACCTATAGCATGTTCTCTACCACCAGACCCTATAATGAGGATATTCATAACTAAAACGTTACATTCAATCTAAGTTGAAGTCAATATTTTGAGTTTCGCAATACTTAATCATCACTTTGAAAGAAAGTGTTGATTTAAATTTATTAAGGGTTATAATTCTAATCATGAACTGGGATGGGTTTTTAAATTTCATAAAAAAAAGTGCTCAAAATGAAGTTAAGTTCTTTGGCTCAACATGTCAAAGTGATGATTTCGGGGCAATAGTTACGGCATTTGCAAACACAAAAGGTGGCCATGTTATTATTGGGTTTGATAGAAATAACTAT